>CAISJD010000106.1 GCA_903885605.1 uncultured Chthonomonas sp.
GCCACGAAGACGTTGTTCCGAATGGGGCTACCGCCGCCGCCGTTGAACTTGATCACGGCGGTGGAACCTGCCCGGGCAAAGACGTTCTCCTCGATCGTGGCCGTGTAGACGCAGCTGTCATCGATGTAGATGGCCTGTACCCCGTGGGCATCCCCCATGCCGGACTTCAGGTCGTGGATGTAGTTGCGCCGGATGGTATAGCCGCACGCGCTGGGGTCACGCCCTACGTAGATCGCCGCGCCGTCACCGATCCACGTGCAGACGCCGCCAATCTCGTTGCCCTCGATCACATGATCGTTTCCGTGGAGCATGACGGCCTGCCCGGGGCTATCGGCCAGGAGGCAACGGTTGACCCGGTTACCCACCCCATCGACGCTCACATGCGGGCGGACGTGCCAATCCCAGCGGGCAACGCGCTCGATCCGGCAGTTCTCCACCGCGTTGCCCCCGGGCTTCAGCGTGCGGCGGTCGCCGCCGCCCATCACAACGCCGGCTGCACCGGTGTCCAGGATATCGCACCCCGTCACGGTGTGGCCGGCGCCGCAACGCCGATCCCACGCAGTGTCGTCGTAGAGGCGCCGGTTCAGGTCGCCCAGCACCCGTGAGGCGGGCTTGCCCGGCGCCCCGATCCAGCCGCCGCGAGGATCTACCACGGCGGCCCCCTGCCCCATCTGGACGCCCACCAGTCCGAGGTTCCGGAGGATGCAGCCGCCGATGACGCAGCCTGAGCCGCCCTCCATGTAGACGGCGGAGCCCCGCGTGTTCTCCAGTGTCAGGTCGCGCACGACCATGTGAGACGCATCCATCAACGCCACCAGGGGCGCCTCCAGGAGGGATAGCTGCACGATCGCGCCGGTGAGCGGCCGCGGCGGCAACCAGTAGATGCGGAGGGCCTGGCGGTCCACGTAGTACTCGCCCGGGGCATCCAACTCCTCAAGCAAGTCGAGCGCGTACCATCCGCAGATCGCCTTCGCCGCTACGCCGTAGATGTGCGGCATGGCAGTCGTAATCGTCCGTTGCGCCGCATCGACGGAGGCGACAGGCAGCAGGTCGGCGGAGAAGGCGTAGTTGAAAACGCCCGCAACGCTCATATCGCGGGCCGCGCCCCAGCGGGCGATGCGCTGAACATCCACCTGGAACGTCGCGCCCTTACCCCCGTAGTCGCCGTCCCGCGGAACACTGCCCGGGTTCACCACCTTCGTGATCGGGATCAGCGGAGCGCCCGCATCGGGGTAGCGGGCCAGCACCTGCGGACGTCCGTCCATCGAGAGCTCCACGGGCGCGGGCCGGCATGGCCTGGCATGTCCATGGGCTCCCAGCGGCGGGCAGTCCGTGATGCCCAGCGCCCGCAGGTCGGCAACACGCACGCGTCCGACGGCAGGCTGCGGCAGGCGGGCGAGGGCGGCGGAATCGGTCACAGGGGCCCAGGCAGCCTCGGGAACCACCACACCGCCGTCGAGGACGGCCCGCTCACCGGGCGCAGAGCGGATCACGGTGGGATCCGACGCCGTGCCGCTATCGGCCGGACCCAGCTCCAGCGTGGCTGACCGACGGTACCGCCCCCCGCGCAACCAGAGCGTGCCGCCTCCGGCGCCCTTGAGCCTGCGCAGTGCGTCGCGGCCTGCTTCGATCGTCTGCTTGGGGTGCGCCCGGCTTCCGTCTGCGGCATCACTGCCGTCCACTGCCACCCAGACCTCGGCGGGAGCGGCGAACGACACCGCAGGTACAGCGCCTACCAGCGCCAGCAGTGCAGCGGCGGCCGCGGCGCGCAAGGAGGGTCGCCGGATCCTCATGGGCTTCGTCTCCCCGTCGGCGCAGGACCCGCGTCTGCCGCCAGCGACTGGGCAACGCGATCGGAGTACTCCATGGCGCATGCGTCCCTCAGGTGCGAACCGTCGAACGTGCTGAGGTCCGTCCCATCGACGCTCAGCCAGCGTCCACCCGCGGCGGCGAACGAACGCCTGAACGCCTGCCAGTCCATGCCGCTCAGCCTGTCCTCGGCATCCCGTATGGCCGACGCCACCGGCACTCTCAGCGCGTAGACCCGGATGCCTGCCCGCCGCCACCGGCGCGTCCTTCCAATGACGCCACTTACCATCGCCGGGCTCACACGCTCACGCGCATAGGTCTGGCGAACCATGGGCAGGTAGGCGTCGGGGTTCTCGGGCGTCATGCGTCTGGCGGCCCAGCCATCCATATGGAACGCGCAGGTGACCTTGTAGCCACGAAGCCTGCCGCCCAGGGCGTTGACGTCCACCGGATCGAGCACGCCGCCGAAGCGGCGGTCCCACCAGAGGGTCGGAGGGGACGTCTGCCTCAAAACAGTGAACTGGTTCTGGGCGGCGCCACCCTCCAGGAAGTTGTGGGGAGCGATACCCAACACGATCACCCGGTCAACAGAAGCTGGATCCAGCACGCGCTCGACCGCATCCATGTACTGCGGAGTGTAGACGCAGGCGCTGAAGCCGTAGTTGGCAATACGCCGACCGGGCATACGCCGGGCCATGGCCGCCGGCGAGAGGCCCGAATAGACGCGGGAGCAGCCGGCCAGGACGGCGTCGGCGTCGGCCCTGTGCCCCACCTTGATCGCCCAGAAGCGCGATTCCGACAAACCCGTGGAGGCAGACACCAGGCGCACGGCGGCGATCGCGCCGAACACCAGGGCCGCACTGGCAAGAAGGAGTTGCGGCCTCAGGCGATCCATGCTTGCACCCTCAGAACTGGAAGTAGATGAATGCGGCGCCGGGGCCGCGCAGGAAGACGCACATGGCCAGGATGAGCGCGAGGTAGACGGGCTCCAGCGCTCGGATGGCATTGGACCGCCAGCACGCCAGATCGCCCCAGCCATGGTAGTGGTACGTTTCGCGTCCGATGGCCAGCAGGCCCGCGATAGCGGCAGGCAGGCTGATGGCCGCGACGGGAGCCCACGTGGAATGCGCCGGGTTGAGCATCACGGCGAGCACGCTCACCGCCTTGCCCAGGGTCGGCGCTCGGAACAGGACGTAGGCGATGTTCACGAGGACTATGCAGATCAGCGTTGCGGCGAGGCGCCCCCACCGCATCCGCGCTAGTCGCTCAGGCCACCGCGTCACCCGCTCCACGCTGGTGTAGAGCGCATGAACGGCGCCCCACGCGATGAAGTGCCAACCGGCGCCATGCCAGAGGCCGGAGACCAGCATGGTGATCCACATATTGCGGTGGGCGGCCCAAGCGCCCTTGTGCGAGCCTCCCAGCGGCAGGTAGACATAGTCGCGGAACCATGTCGAGAGCGAAATGTGCCACCGCGTCCAGAACTCGCGCATGGACCGCGAGATGTAAGGGTGGTTGAAGTTCAGCGGGAAGTCGTAGCCCATCCACTTGGCGAGCCCTCGCGCGATGTCTGTGTAGCCGCTGAAGTCGCAGTAGATCTGGAGCGAGAACATGGTCGCGATCACCCACCAGTAGGGCGCCGATTGCGGTATGAGCGCCTGGTTGTAGGCGGCGTTCACGGCCGGCGCCAGTTGGTCGGCGATCACCATCTTCTTGAACAGCCCGTGGATGATGAGCCGCGTCCCCTCCCAGACCTGATCCGCCGTCGGCTTGCGGTTGGCTAGGATCTGCGGCAGCAGGTCATACGGACGGATCACCGGTCCTGCAACCAGGTGCGGGAACATGGAGAGGAACGCGAAGAACTGCACCAGGTCGCGAGTGGGCTTCACCTTGCCCTGGTAGACATCGATCGTGTAGCTGAGCGACTCGAAGGTGTAGAAGCTGATGCCCACCGGCAGGATCAGGTCATAGACGGGCACGCTCAGCGGCGCGTGGGCGAGACCGAGGAGGGCATTTGCGGCTCGCGCCGCGAAACCTGAGTACTTGAAGATCAACAGCGAGCCCACATTGCCCACCAATGAGAGCGCCAGCCAGAGGCGCTTGCGCTCCGGCCGGCGTTCCATGGCAATGCCCGCGGCGAAGTCGATCAGCCCGGTATAAACCAGCAGGAATACGTAACGCCAGTCCCACGCGCCGTAGAAGGCGAACGATGCAAGCGTTAGGAAGGCGAGCCTCGGCCGCAATCGATCGCGCAGCAGGCGCCAGATCGGGAAGAAGCAGCACGCGAAGACGACGAAGGCGAACGAGTTGAACAGCATGGAGAGCTACTTGCGTCCCTGCGTTCTCTCGCGGGCGGGCCCGGCGGCCTTGAGCAACTCGGCGACCGCCGCCTCGAGCTGGCGGTCCTTGTCCGCCACGATCTCCTCGGGAGCGTGATCGACCTCCACATCCGGCGGGCAGCCGTTCAGCTCCATGTCCTTGCCGTCCAGCGTATAGCTCCCGACGGCGGGCATGCGCAGGCTGCTGCCGTCGATGAGGGTGGCGCCGCCGGTGCCGATGACGGAACCATGGGTCGAGACGCCCACGGTCTTCCCCAGGCCCAAGCCGCGAAAGCCCCAGGGGAAGACCTCAGCATTGCTGAACGACTGGCCGTTAATGAGCACCACCATGGGCTTCGTGAACGCCGGCATCGGCGCGGGAAGCCGCTCCGGGCTGCCCCGGAGGGTGCGGTAGCCGAAGACGCGGTTGTTGAGGATGCTGAACATCTCATCGGCAACGCTACCGCCGCCGTTGAAGCGGAGGTCCAGCACCAGGCCGTCGCTGCCCTGCGCTTCGGCCAGCGCCACGCGGCGGAACTCCTCCAGCTGGGTAACGCCCATGCCGTTCATGTGCACATAGATGAACCGGCCGCCGGAGAGCTTCTCCGTGCGCGCCCTCCGCTCACGGACCCACTGCTCATAGGCCAGGCTGCGCTGCGTGGCGCCGGAGATCGGGCGGAGTGTCACGGTGCGCGTCTTGCCGTCGGTAGCGACCGTGAGAGAGAGCTTCTTGCCGGACTTGTCGGCAAGAAGGCGGTAGAGCTCCTCGTTGTGCGTGACCGGCGAGCCATCGACGGCGGTCACCACGTCGCCCGGAGCCAGCTTGCTGCCCGCTGCCGCCGCCGGTGTGCGCTCAACGACCGTGGCCACCTTGACGCCGGGACCTGCGAAGGGGTCGTCGAACGTGACGCCGAGGGCGGCCGTCGATGCGCCATCGGAGTCGCGGCCGCCAGAGAGGCCCGTGTGGCTGGCGTTCAGCTCTCCCAACGCCAGGTTGAAGAGGGTGTAGAAGTCCTCCCGGTACGTGATGTCTGCCACCACGGGCCGGTAGCGCTGCCGGACAGCATTCCAGTCGCAGCCGTGCATCTTCTCGTCATAGAAGCCGTCGCGCATCTTACGCCACGCCTCGTCGAACATCTGCGTCAGCTCGGCTCGCGTGTCCAAATCCATGGTTGCGGTCAGGGACAGAGCAGACGGCGTAGCCCCCGATGCCGCACCGGCGGCCGACGCAACGGCGGGCGCGGCAGCCGTGGGCAGGCTCTTGACCTGCCCGCCGGAAATCCAGTAGATCGTCGATCCATCGGGGCTGAACTGCATGGCCCGGCCGCTCTCGCCGGACTGCGTGATCCGCGTCGAGGCCCCGCCCGCCGTCGGCGCCTTCCAGAGGTCGGAGCGGCCCAGCGTGCCCATGAAGAACCAGAGGGTCTGGCCGTCGGGCGAAACGGCGTATGAGGTGGTGCCGGCATCGCTTGAGGTGACCTGCTTCGAGCGGGTGTGGATCTCCTCCAGGTCGATGACGACCTTCGGTGGCGCGGCCGGCTGCGCGGCCGCGGTGTCGGATCCGCCTTCACCCGAGGCGCGCCTGCGAGGTGCGGCAGAACGGCCTGATGCGGCGGAGGCGCCCTCGTCCGCGCCGTAGGTCCAGCGTGTCTCCTTGAGGGAGAGCGAGTAGATCTGGTTCTTGCCGCTCCGGTTGGACTGGAACGCGAGCGTCTTGCCGTCGGCGGACCACTGCGCATCGGCTGTGACGCCGGGGTACCGGGAGAGATCGGTGTCGGCTCCGCTCTCCATGGAGAGCAGGTGCAACGATCCGATCGTGCCCGCCGAGTGCGACTTGACGAGGTGGTAGGTGACCCACTTGCCGTCGGGCGACCAGGCGTGCCCGCCGATGCTCGGGCCACGGGCCACTACCTTCGGCTCGCCGCCGACGGCAGGGATGACGCAGAGCTCCTGACCGTCGCCGCCGCGGAGGAACAGGACCTGCTTGCCGTCCGGCGCGTAGACCGGCACACACTCGGCGGCCTCCTTGGAACCCACGAGCTTGCGGGTCTCCTTGCCGGGCACGGTGGCAATGTAGATGTCGGGCTCGCCGGAGCGGTCCGAGGTGAAGGCCACCTCCTTGCCGTCGGGCGACCAGACGACATCCTCCTCGCGCTGCGTGGTGTCCGTGATGCGCACGGCCTCGCCGCCGGAGACCGGCTGCACGAAGACCTCGCCATGGACGATGAAGGCCACCTGCTTGCCGTCCGGGGAGAGCATCGCCTCTTGCACGCTGTTCGCGTAGACGGTCTTGCGTACGTTGTTCTCACGGTCGTCCGAGGCAGCGGTCACGCGAACCTCACGGAGTTCGCGTGTCTTGAGGTCCAGCCACCAGAGCCCGAAGTCGCGCTCGAAGACCATGGCAGAGCCGTCGCGGGCGATGGACGGGTAGTACATGGTTCCGACAGTGAAGCGTGTCACCTGCTCCGTGGGCTTCTCGCCCAACCGTCGGCGGTAGATGTTGGAGGTTCCGGTCTGGTCGGAGACGTAGTAGACAACCTTGCTGTCCGGCGCGAAGAGCGGCCACCGTTCGTTGTGCGGCGTCCGGGTGAGCAGTTCGCCCTGGGTTCCGGCGGCCGTCATGACCATCAGGTCTGAGTTCGCCGAGCCTCGGTAGCCCTTGCGCGTCCAGGATCCGGATCGGGTGCAGGCGATCCACCTCCCGTCCGGGCTCATGCAGGCGTTACCCAACGGCTCGTCGTCGTACCGCACCAGGCGCGAAGAGCCCTTCTTCACGTTCACCGCGTAGAGGGCGGTCGTCCGCGTGGCCTCGCGCGAGGAGGCGAACAGGACCTCTGCGCCGTCCGGCGACCATCCGCTCACGGCGTCGTCCGCGCTGTGGTAGGTCAGCCGCTTCGCCGTCCCGCCTGCAGCAGGGATGAGGTAGACGTCGTAGTTGCCCTCGCGCTTGGAGGAGAAGGCCAGCCACTTGCCGTCAGGCGACCACGCGGGAAGCTGGTCATGGGCGAAGTGGACCGTGACGCGCTGAGCGGCGCCGCCGGCGACCGGGGCGGTCCAGATATCGCCTTTGTGACCGAAAGCGATGCTCCGGCCGTCGGGCGAGAGCGCCGGGTGCCGAGCGAAGCGGATCGCGCTCGGGACCGGTGGCTCCTGAGCAGCAGCCACCGACGCCAACGCGCAGAACGTGTGGAACAGACGCATCGCACGGACCATGGCGTAGCCTCCCCTAACCCTGTCTGTTTGCAGGCGGCCAAGGAACACCTAGCCGCCCGTCCTGCCGTTCGCCGCCACCATCGGACAGACCATCTCCTGCGGCTCGTGGCCCACGACCTCGACCTGCACCGTGGAGTGCAGGATACCGTGGCGATCGGCCAGGGCCGCCTCGATCGCCCTGAGGCTTGCCTGGACCTCAGGCAACGCCGCCGGGGCCAGGAGCACATGGGCGCTGCAGGCCGTCGCGCCCGGACCGAGCGTCCAGACGTGGAGATCGTGCACACCCTCGACGCCCGGCAGCGCCAGCAAGTCGCCCTCCACCGCGGCCAGTTCCAGGCCGGCCGGAGTGGCCTCCATCAGGACATCGACGGCCTCCTGCAAGACACCCCAGCTGCTGTAGAGGATGAGGGCGCCGATCGCCAGCGAAACGATGGGGTCCGCGATGACCCACCCGGTCCGGCTGATGATGAGGCCGGCCGCCACGACGCCGACGGCCGAGACGGCATCGCCGAGCATGTGGATATAGGCGCTACGGATGTTGATGTCGTGCTTGGATCCGGCGTGCAGCCAGTAGGAGATCAGACCGTTGATCAGGATGGCCGCGGCGGCCGTCCAGACCATGGCGCCGCCCTGCACCTCGCCGGGCTTGCCCAGGCGCTGGTACGCCTCCCAGAAGATGCCCAGCGCGATTATCACCAGCGAAACCGAGTTGGCCAGCGCCGCAAGGATCGCAACACGATGGAAGCCGTACGTCCTGCGCGCGGTGGCCGGCTTGCGTGCCGCCGACAGGCCGTACCATGAGAGGGCCAGGGCAACTGCGTCGGCGAAGTTGTGGCCGGCGTCCGAGAGCAACGCCAGACTGCCCGACCGCGTCCCCACGACGACCTCGAAGGCCACGAAGGCGAAGGTCAGGACCATCGAGACGCCCAGGCGCCGCCCGGCATCGGCCATATGCTCTGCGTGGCAATGCCCGGCCATCTTAGCGCAGGAGCCCGGTCATGCGCGCGCCTCGGCGAAGCTCGTGAGGTAGTCGGCCAGAGCTTCGGCGCCTTCGTGCGGGAAGGCGTTGTAGATCGACGCTCGGAAGCCGCCCACGGACCGGTGGCCCTTCAGGCCGCTCATGTCGCGCTCCTTAGCGCCCTGCAGGAAGGCAGGCTCGCGATCCTTGTCGAGCAGGCGGAAGACGATGTTCATGATCGACCGGTCGCAGATGCGGCGCACCGGAACGTCAAAGACATCCGGATGGGTGTCGAGCGCAGCGTAGATGAGGGCGGCTTTGCGCCGGTTGCGCGCCTCGACCACGGCCAGGCCGCCCTGGGCCTCGACCCACTGCGCCACAAGGCCTACCACATAGATGCCGAAGACGGGAGGCGTGTTATAAAGGGAGTCATTCTTCACGTGGGTGGCGTAGGCGAGCATGGCGGGCAGGTCGGGCGAGGCATGGGAGAGGAATGAGCGGCGCGCGATGACCACCGTAACGCCCGCCGGACCGGCGTTCTTCTGCGCACCGGCATAGATGAAGGCGCAGCGCGTGTGATCGATGTCCCGCGCCATGAAGTCTGAAGACATATCCGCGGCCAACGGCGTGACGCCCGTGACCGGCAGGTCGCACCACTGGGTACCTTCGATCGTGTTGTTTGTAGTGATATGGTAATAGGCCGCGCCGGGCGCGGGCGGCTCGAACGCGGGTATCTCGGAGTAGTGGGCATCGACGGACGAGGTCGCGACGCGCACGCCGCCGTAGCGACGGGCCTCTTTCATAGCCTTCAGCGACCACTCACCGGTATCCACATAGTCCGCCGATCGACCCTCCGACAGGAAGTTCATGGGCAGCATGGCGAACTGCAGGCTGGCGCCGCCGCCGAGGAACAGCACTTCGTACTCGTTGGCGTCCAGGTTGAGCACGCGCAGCAACGCGGCCTTGGCCTCCGCGTGGATGGCCGCGAACTCACGGCCCCGATGGCTGATCTCGAGGATCGACATGCCCGACCCATCGACCTCCAGCACGGCCTGCGACGCCTGGCGCAGCACCTCCTCAGGCAGGATGGCTGGACCCGGGCTGAAGTTGTAGATGCGTTTCATGGCCTGTTCCGTGTGCTGGGATGCCGGGTCGGGCCGGAGGGCACGCTCCCGGGCAATTAGGTTACCCGGCAAGTGCGAACCAATCAGGGCAGGAAACGGGCCCCGGAGGGTGTAATCTACCGGTGCAACCATCGAGGTGACTACCAGTATGCGCGTCTTCTTCGCCGCAACCTTCGTCGTCCTGATAGCGCTCTCGCTCCTGGCATGGTCCATTCGGCCCAACGTGGCCGAGCCCGGCAAGACGGCGCTCACCTGGGTCTCTGACGACAACCCGGCCCGCCGCGAGCAGATCAACCTTTTCAACCGGCTCCACAAGGACCTGACCTTGCGGCTGGACCCGAACAACACGGGCATGGAGAAGGTGATCGTCCAGTCGCTGGCCGGCGTCGGCCCGGACCTGTTTGACTGCTACGACACCTTCCAGCTCTCTGCCTACGTCAAGTCCGGCATCGCATGGAACGTGACCGACGAGCTGGCCAAGCTGGGCCTCGACCCAGCCAAGCAGACCTGGAAGGCCGTCCAGGCGGACTCGATCTACGAGGGCCGGGCCTACGGCTTCGGCAACAACGTGGGAGCCGACGCGGTCTGGTTCAACAAGAGCATCTTCGACCGCGAAGGCATCCCCTACCCCAAGGGCCCCTGGCGCTGGCCCGAGTTCATCAAGCTGGCCCAGCGGCTGACTCATCGTGACGCCAACGGGCGGGCCACGCAGTTCGGCTTCATGTGCGAATGGTGGCAGTGGCTCCACTTCGTCTACCAGTTCGGCGGCCGGGTCTACTCGGAGGACGGCACACGGTGCGTCGTTGACTCGCCGGAGACGGTGGCCGCGGTGCAGCTGCTGTATGACCTCATCTACAAATACAAAGTGATGCCGAGCCCCGTTGAGGAGGCCGCCATGGCCACCCAGGGAGGCTGGGGCTCGGGCACCATCACGCGGTTCGGCGCCGACAAGGGCGCCATGGCGCTGGGCGGGCGATGGTGGCTCTGCACCCTGCGGGACTACAAGGGGCTGCGCCTGGGCGTGGTGGAGTGTCCCTACAGCGTGAAGCGCGTCTTCCGAGGCTACGGCAAGGGCACCCTGATCAACAAGAACAGCCCGCACCGCCAGGAAGCGCTGAAGTTCCTCGTCTACCAGGCCGGACGCGAGTACAACCAGCTGATCAACGACCAGGCCGACGCGCTGGGACCGGTGGTGCAGTTCGCGTACGAGCCGCGCTACCTGCTGAACCCCAAGCATCCCGAAGAGGACTACAACGTCGTCTGGCGCGATGCGCTGGAGAGGGCCACTCCCGACCAGTACTCGCCCTTCATCAACGGCCAGGTGGCGCTCCGGCTGCTGAACAAGCAACTGGACCTCGTCAAGAACAACCAGAAGACCGCGAAAGCAGCCATGTGCGACGCGGCGCTGCAGCTGAACCGTGAGATCGCGCGCGGGCTGGAGCAGGACCCCGAGCTGGCGCGGCGCTACCGCGAGATCACCGGCCGCACGGCCCCAGGAGGCGCCCAGTGAGCGGCAAGCTTCGACCCGGAGAGGCCCGGAACCGTCGTGACACGGTGGCGGCCCTCCTCTTCCTGCTACCGAACTTCCTGGGCTTCGTCATCTTCACGAGCGGGCCCGTGATCTTCTCGTTGGCGGCCAGCTTCACCAACTGGAACCTGCAGCAGACCGTGCCGTTCCGCTGGGTGGGTTTTGAGAATTACGGGCGGCTCCTGGCCGACCCTGAGTTCCACCTCTACGCGGTGAACACGGCCTACTTCCTGCTGGGTATGCCGCTGGCCATCGCGGGGTCGCTCTGCCTGGCCATGATGCTGAGCCAGAAGCTGAAGGGCATCGTCGTCTACCGCACCCTCTTCTACCTGCCCAGCTTCACCAGCGGCGTGGCACTGATGATCCTATGGAAGGCGCTCTACAACCCGGACTTCGGCCCGGTCAACGCCATGATCGACTGGGTGACGCACAGCCTGCACCTGAGCATCGCCGCGCCGCAGTGGCTGCTCTCCACCCAGAACGTCCTTGGCCTCGACGTGGAGAAGGTCGGCTTTACCGCCAAGCAGCTGGGCATCGGCGCCCGAGACGCCATCATCATCATGGGCATATGGACGGCGGTGGGCGGCAACAACATGCTGCTCTACCTGGCCGCGCTGACCAACGTGCCGCAGGAGCTGAGCGAGGCCGCCGAGCTGGACGGCGCGGGACCGTGGCAGGTGTTCCGCAACGTGACCTGGCCGCAACTTGCCCCGACGACGTTCTTCATCGTCGTCATGAGCTTCATCGGCGGCCTGCAGGGCGGGTTCGAGCAGGCCCGGGTGATGACCGCCGGAGGGCCGGCCGGCACCACCACGACGCTGGCGTACCACATCTACACCAAGGCCTTTGAGGAGTTCCAAATCGGCTACGCATCGGCCGTCTCATGGGTGCTGTTCGCACTCGTGTTCGCGGCAACGGCCGTGAACTGGAAGTTCGGCAACCGGGAGGTGAGCTACTGATGGCCAAACCGATCCGGACCGTACTGATCTATCTGGGCTTGAGCCTCGTGGCCCTGACGATGCTGCTGCCGTTCCTCTGGATGGTGCTGGCCAGCCTGAAGCCGCTGCGCGAGGTGGAGATGCTCAACCCGCTCCCCACCGAGTGGCATCCGGAGAACTATCGCAAGGTCTTCGAGCAGATCCCCTTCGCGCGGTACTACTTCAACAGCGTCTTCATCTCGGCGTGGATCACCTTCCTGCAGTGCCTGACGAGCTGCATGGCGGCGTTTGCCTTCGCCCGGCTCAACTGGAAGGGACGCGACGGCGTCTTCCGGCTATACCTCGCCACGCTGATGATCCCCGGCGTCGTCACCATGATCCCGAACTACACGCTGATGGTGAAGCTGCACATCCTGGACAGCTACACGGGGCTCATCGTGCCCGCCAGCTTCAGCGCGTTCGGCACCTTCCTGCTGCGGCAGTTCATGCTGACCATCCCGCCGGCCCTGGACGAGGCCGCTGAGATTGACGGGGCGGGACGCTGGCAGGTCTTCTGGGACGTGATCATGCCGCTGGCCAGGCCCGGCATCATCACCCTGGGGATCTTCACCTTCATGGGCACCTACGGCTCGTTCTTCTGGCCGCTGATCCTCATCAAGAGTGAGCACCTGCGCACCCTGCCCATCGGTATGCTCTTCTTCGACACCAACTACGGGCGGCAGACCAACCTCATCATGGCTGCCAGCGTGATGAACATCATCCCGCTCATCATCCTGTTCGTCACGTCGCAGAAGTTCCTGGTGAAGGGCATCCAGCTAGGAGCCGTCAAGGGGTAGACGCTCAGGCAGGACTTTTGCCTTGTTAACGGCATCAACAACGTCAATGGCGTCATTGACGTTGTTGACGTTGTTGGCATCAGTGACCGACAAACGGCACTGGGCCTATGCCAGGGGCAGGAGGACCCGCTCCTTGCGCCGCGCCGACTCCAGGATGGCCAGCGTCAGCTCGATGTTGGCCATCCCCTCCTCACCGGGGATGGTGCAGGGCTTGTCCTCGGCGATGGCCTCCACCCACTCCCGGATCTCGCGGCGCAGGCCGTACTCGCGGTCGGCGGCCACCTGCTCACCGGTCAGGTCCAGCGGCGCACGGCCCGTGTGCGATCGGTACGTGAAGGTCTGGCCCCACTGGAACCGGACGGCGCCCTCGGTGCCGCTGATCTCCACCTCGGCGCGACCGATGGCGTTGTACATGCCCTCGTTCAGCATGCAGACCGCCCCGCTCTCGAACTCCACCACGGCCGTCGTGCAGACGGACCAGAGCGGGCTGGCCGGATCGATGACGAAGTCCCAGCCGGTCACGGCGACAGGCTTGCCGAAGACGCAGCGCATGAAGTCGATCTCGTGGACCGAGACCTCAAAGAGGTGGTGCCAGACCTTGGCGGGATCGTCGCGCCAGGTGCCGTCCCAGTGCGGCTTGGGCGGGCCGTAGCGGTAGATCGTGCCGTACTTCAGCTGCCCGAGCTCACCCGCTTCGGCCATCTCGATGGCCTTGGCGAAGTCCGGAATGTAGCGCAGGACCTGACCGATCTGCAGCTTGAGCCCACGCGAAGCGCAGGCGTCGATCATGGCTCGGCAGTCTGCCATGGAGCCGGCCATGGGCTTCTCGCAGAAGACGTGCTTGCCGGCAGCGGCCGCCGCCAGGGTGCAGGGCAGGTGGCAATGGTTCGGCGGGGCGACGATGGCCGCGTCGAACTCGCACTCCGCCAGCGCCACGTCCCAATCAGGCCACGCCGGCACGCCCAGATCGGCGACCAGCCGGCCGCGGGCGCCTTCGTCGGGATCGACGCCACCCACCAGGCTGACTCCGGGGATCGAGTCGAGCTGCCCTACCAGGCCGCGGCCCATGCCGCCACATCCCACCAGCACCACGCGCAGGTCCGCCATCGCACACTCCTTACCTTCTGTGTCGCGCCGCCTCCGAGGCGGCAAGGTTGCAGCGGCCCGCACACGCGTCGGGCGGGCGGCAGGTCACAACGTCAGCCGGCGCAATCCACAAGCTGCCGCGTCGCGCACCCTCTCCATAGAGCCGGGCGAGACGACTGCGTGCACTGCCGCGTAGGATCCGACATCGAATGCGTCCTCCTCGGGCAGGAAACCGAAGTAGGGACCATTGGCGAATGAAGCCACCATCACGAGCCGCTGCGGGAAGAGCGACCTCACCTGGGTCTGGAAACCCACGGAGGCGTTGTGAGGTTGCGACACAAGGAAGACATCGCCCAGGCGCCAGGCCCAGACTGTGGTGCCGGCCATGGGCCCGGATCCGGTGGATTGCCGCAGGCGGTGCCATGTCCGGGCGCGCTCAGCGGCGACGCGGTCGTGGGCGGCTTCATAGTCGGTCTGGTGCTGCGTGAAGGTGGTGGCGTCGCGCATGAAGAGGTCAACCTCGACGCAGAGCGCGGCGCAGGCCGAGGCGGGCCCGGCCGGCAGGCTCTTCCAGAGCGCAAGGGGCACGTCGCTGTTGGCCACCGACGAGAACTCCAGACGGGTCCTCGGAGGAAGCATGCCATCCAGCCCTGCCAGCACGCTGTAGCCCATGCGGCGCCCGTTGCGCTCCACGAACTCGACGGCGCCGCTGAACTGGTCGCGCGGCGCCTGGTTCGCACATGCGCCCTGGATAAACGCCAGCGGAGCCCCTGTGGCGTCCTCCACGATCTGTCGCATGGATCCGACCCAGTCCGGCGAGATCAGGGCCGATGTCCAGCCCAAGCTCGTCAGGTCGCAAGCGTAGTTGACCAGGGTGACCAGCGGGCGTCCCGTAATGGCGGTGACGCGGCCGAGCAGGAGCTTGTGGTCGGCCGGCAGGCCGGGGTGGAAGCCACAGATGACGCGGGGATGACGCGGGTCAGGGAGGTCCTGGTTTGTGGCGAGCCCACAGCGGACCGAGGCGAAGCTGATCGTTGAAGGCTCGGCGCCCTCGCAGGCGGCACGCGCGGTGGCCGCCGCTTCGGCCTCAAGGCGATCCAGATATGGCCCGATATGCTCGCCGCCCGGCCGGTCGGCATCGGCCCGGGCCAGGCAGGGGCCGGCATGGGTATGCGAAAGGCAGATGACCAGATGCGACGGGGCCACCTTGAGCGCGTCGGCCACGGCCTGCCGCAACCTCGCCTCATCCTCGGCGCAGCGCCACCAACCCAGGTCCATGGTCAGGAGCACCATGGGCATATCATCGACCCGGTGCCGAAACGAGACAGCCGTCAGCGTCAGGGGTCGGTGTACGCCCCGCGCCACGTCATGGGTGCCGACGAGCCAGTTGCGCGTGGCAATGCCGACAGGCGGCGTGATGTCCGCCCGTGCGGCCCCCACGTAACCCGTGAAGCCTGGGTGGCTGTATGACAGGTCCGATCCCTCTCGCATACCGGCTCCCTACAGCGCGATGACGGTCAGCCGAACTTGCAGATGTACTATTCGCGAGCAGTGGTCCGTTTTCCTCCTGCGGTGAGTGCGACTGTGACCTCACTTCGGTTGTGGAAGAGCCGGCGGGCGCCGACCACGCAGTATGCACCCTCCAACTGCCGAAGGCAGGCGCGCACGGATCCCAGTAGCGCCCGGTCCGTGACGCCGCCCTCGGGCAGCTTCAGCGTCATGACGGCCGGACCAGCCGGCGGAAGCAGCTGCGCCGCCCGAAGCATGATTGAGACCGACTCACGCGGGTCCAGCCGCATGTCGTTCACGATCACGTCCACAGGCCCGGCGTCGGCAAGGCGCTCCTCGACCCGTGACCGGAGGTGCGTGACCCGCCCGTCGCGCAGCAGCGCCGGGTCCAGCTTCGCCGGGTCCACGGCCACGACCGAGAGGCCCTTCTCCAGCAGCACACGGCTCCAGCCGCCCGGGGCAGCACCCATGTCCATGGCGACGCCGGAGGCCGGAAGGACCATGCCGAAGACATCCAGCGCCTCAAGCAGCTTGAACTCGGCGCGGCTGATCTGGCCGTCGACCTGCAGGTAGCGGCGCTCGCCGCCAGGCCAGGTGCTGAGGTTCTCCGCGGCGTCGGAGACGCCCATGAGCAGCCTGTCGCCAAGCAACAGCGCCGAGACGATGCGCTCCGGGTGCGCCGTCTCGATCCGGCACTGCGTCACCTCCGCCGCCGTCGGCGCGAACCCGCGCTCCAGCGCCGTCATCCGTTCGGCACAGGCCGAGCCGCCCCGCTCCAGGACCTGGCGGACCTGCACGGCCAGGACCGCGTCGGCCGGCGCCAGCTCCTCGAGCGCCTCCAGACCCCGCTTGAGCGCACCCATGACGCCGCGCGACGCGGTCACGGGCTGCTCCACTTGCACTGGAGCCAGATGGCGCAGGAAGACCGGCGCGACGCGCTTCACTTCGGCGGCGAAAGCCTCGAAGCCGTCGGGCAGGCTCACCAGAGCCAGACCGTCCGCAAGCCAGCGCGGCGCGGGGAGGCTGGGCCATGCGTCGGCCAGCTCCAGGCGCAGAAGCCCCTGGGCCTCGGGGGCGCAGGTGAGCAACGCGCCGGTCCCGGCGAGAAGCGGTTCAGCGGTCAAAGGTCTGCCTCCTCGGCGCGAACGCTAATGCGCCGCGCCTTGCCGGACGGCTCCGGCCTCCCCTTTCGGGCCCGGCAAGGCGTCCACGAGGCCGGGCCGGCGCCCGACGCACCCACCGTCACCGTCAGCACGCCCGTACCGAACGTGGCTGTGTTGCGGGCGTCGAACACGAAATTGCCGAGGGAGTATGCCACCAGCGACCGCCTGCCTGTTCGCCCGGACGCCACCCATGCCGCCGGCTGCAGGACGTGCGGATGGTGCCCCAGCACCACGTCGGCGCCCGCGTCGGCGGCCACCTTCGCCAGCCGACGCTGGGCGGCATTAGGCCGCGTGCGGTACTCGTCGCCCCAATGGAACGAGGCGACGACCACGTCGGCGACCCGTCCAGCGCCCCCTACGGCTGCCCGCACGTTCTCATCCGATGCGTACGCGACGGTCGGGCGCGTGGCGTCGAGCATGGACGTCTCGGCGGCGAAACGGCTGAAGCCCACGAACGCAACACGCACCCCTCGAACCGTGACCACGTGCGGCCGCAGCGCCTCCTCCAGCGTGGCGCCGGCGCCGCACCAGCCGATCCCCCGCTGCCGCAACCAGGCCATGGTGTGCAGCAGTCCGCGCCGACCGCAGTCCAGCGTATGGTTGTTGGCCAGCGACACCACGCGGATGCCGGCCCACTCCAACGCCTCGGCGTGCGCCGGCCTGGCCCGAAAACAGAAGAGCTTGGGCGTCCGCTCCGCCGTAGCCGAAATCGGGCACTCCAGATTGGCGAAGCCGATGTCGGCAGCGGTGAGAACGCCGCGCACCTTGGCCCACGGGTAGGTCGCTCCCCGGCGCCTGATGCGCAACGCCACGCCGCGGTCGAGCATCACGTCTCCCACGGCGGCGACGGTCACCGTGCCGGGCGGGGCGCACAGGGCCGCCGATGGCTGCAAGAGCATCCAGGCGACCGGCAGCGTCAGCGCGAACCGAGGCGTCAACACCCGCTGGAGTATCCCTGCAGCTCCGCACCCGTAGCGGGCTTCACGGGGGTCAGGAAGCTCCGTGTCCACGCGGGCGGCACGGGCGCCTTCCCGGCCTTCAGCAGGTCGCGCCACCCGGCGTCCGTGAGGCGCTCGGAAGCCGGTTGCTTGAACTCATGGAAGCTGAAGGTCGCTCCCCGCGTCAGGGTCAGCTTGCCGCCCACACGAACGATGACGAGGATTTCGTGGGCCCTGCCGACACCTACCTCCAGGCAGAGGTCGGAGGCCGTATGCACGTCGGCCACCACGGCCATGTCGCGGTCCGCCTCGTCCACGAGGTCCCAGGTGTTGGGCGCGTTGTCCACGGTGGCCAGGGTCAGCATCTCGCACTTGGCGCCGATGTACTTGATCTCGAGGTACTCGGCCTCTGTGAGGGCCTGGTTGCGCAGCTCCTTCAGCGAGCAGGCGCGAAGGAACCGGACCAGCGACTCGAACTCGCCGAACCGGTCGCGCAGCCTTTCCGGCATAAGCTTCCGCCGCTCCAGGCCCTGCCGCGTCTGAGTGAGCAGGGCGGCAAGACGATCATAGAGCGGAACGTTGGGCTCCACGTAGCCCTTCGGCAGCTTCTCCTCCTCGCCGCCGCCACACTCCACGGCGCTCTGCTTGCCGTAGAGGATCGTATCGTGGCGAAGCTCGGCCCAGGAGCCCAGCGCCGTGTATAGCGATCGGTCGGCCCAGGCGGAGCCCTGCATGAACGAAGGGTAGCCCGCAGGAACGGGGCGCGTCACCTCGCGGAGGCAGTCAAGCCAGCTCCAGTAGAGCGACGAGGACCAGCGGGCGGGCGGGACGGCGGCGAACTCGGCGATGAGCTTGGCCCGCTCGGCATCGTAGGGCTTCCATCCGTTGGTATTGAACGTCTTGGGATCGGCCCGGATGATCGCCTCGGCGCGCGGGCTCCCCAACACGGCCATCACGTCCATCCCGCAGGGGAATGGGCGCTCGATGGGTGCGCAGAGGCGCTGCATGGCGTCGCTGTCGGGGATGTACCGTTGGCCCATGACACGCATCTGCAGGTCCGGGTCGGGGTACGGCGGCGACAGCTCCATGCGGGCGCGGATGCCGGGCCGACGCAGGGCGCCCACCGCGGTCCGCACCTTGGAGAGCGCCTCTGGCGACGCGTAGGCAGCGACCGCGTGCCCCTTCCCCAGCGCACGTCCTGCGGCGGCGGCGACCTCGGCGGGCGTCAGGTCATCGGCGGTGTTCACGTAGAACGAGGTGGGCTCGTAGACGCGCTGCCAGAGCGCGGTGGCCCTGGGAGCGGTCAGTGTACGGGAGAGGAGCAAGGCCTGGCGCAAGGGACCGTCGGCAGGGCTCTTATCGGAGAACTGCGGGGCGAACGGGGCCAAGCCCAGCCACATCATGGCGCGGAAGTAGCGTTTCAGCCGATCCGACCGGGTGTAGTGGCCGCGCGGCACGAACTGCGAATAGTCCATCTTGTAGGGCAGGATGGCGCCCACGGCCCACCCCTCGTGCGCATCGATGAGGCGTAGCTCGCGGGCAACCATGGCGTCGGCGCCGGGCGGCAGGGCGGGGCTTCTGCCCAGCAGGCGGGCTGTCACCCCGGCGAAGGCCACGTTGCGCAGGGCGGCGTCCCGTATTACAGGCTCCCGTGCGCCGCGGAGCTGGGCCAGAGAGCCGCGGTGCATCTCGTCGGCCAACTGCCGCAGGGCCGGCACGAGGGACTCGGCCTCCACCGTGCGGAGCGTGTAGCCATAGAAGACATGGAAGAGCTGCAGCACCAGGTCCACCGTGACGAACGAGGGCAGGTCCAGGTAATCGTTATTCTCGTAGACCTGGAAGAGCTGCTTGTGGTCCGTGGAGCGGCAGGCGAAGAGGTTCCGCGCCAAATGTGCGCGCACGGCGGGCTCCAGGTTCAGCGGGCGGTACTGCCCCAGGTTTGAGACCTCCTTCAGCGATGCACTCACGCGGTAGGGCTTCAATGAGGCCGGATACCGGGGCGCCACGGGCTTAGCGACGACCTTCGGCGGCGGCTGCGGCGCGGCAGGTCGGGCGGCCTGGGCGCGGGACGGCGGCAAGCGCCTCTCCGCGCGCGCCATGGGGGCTTCCTGGCGCGAACAACCCCCTGCAAGGAGCAGCAGGGCAACGGCCACGGCTGTGATGCGATGCATGCCTCTACCTCCCTACAAAGAACGCCCGGCCGTCACCCCGGACGGCGACGCCGCGTGCGGCGCGAAGGAACCACGCGGACCTCCACCTACCCATACGGTACGCCAGCGTATAGCCGAACCCGTTCCAGCGGTAGGCAGCGGCGCCGATGGAACCGTCACGCGCACGCTCCAGGGCGTAGAGCGCGGCCCCGACACCGGCCCGGCCGCGGCCATAAGCGAAGTCGACGAAGGGGCGGCTGAGCGCCGAGCCGAGCCAGACCGGGGCCAAGCGTCCCTCTCGAGGCTGCAGGACGAAGAGGCAGTTGTGGGGCGCCGGCCGGTAGCGGGTGGACTTGATCACCCCGACCACAATGCGGACCTTGCCGTCGCCGGCCACGTCGGCCAGTTCCAGCCGCCAGGGCCGCCAGCGTGCAGGCACTCCCGAGGCCACCAGACGTCCGCCCACGCGCACCCAGACGGCCGGATCGGCGGAGGAGGTCAGCGTAACTTCGGCGACGCCCCCGACGCCGGCCACGGGCCCAACGCGCCTCTGCTCCGCGACGGCAGCCTGCCCGACAAGCATGGCCATCGCCGCGGGCAGGAGCCCGCCGCGCATCACCCTACCGGCTCGGCGCGGCGCGGCGGAGGCTCCAGATGGTGGTCAGGGTCTGGCTATCCCCCGGCTGCAGCAGGCGAACCGGGCCGAGGAGCTCGAGCTCCATGTACTTCAGCGGATCCGGCGAGGAGAAGATCTCCTGCGGGCATCCGCCGTCGGGGTAGCCGCCCTCCGGCTCGACCGTCGCCCGGAGCGTGAGCTCCCACGCGCCTACCCGCGCTCGAACGAGGCCGTGCGGCGACCAGCCGCCGATCTTCGCCGCCTTGGCGGCGTGGCGGCGGAGGCGAACCGAACCAGGCCGGGCGGCGACATAGCCGGCCTGCGGGACGTTGGGCCCGATGGCAGTCCAGCCTTTCGGCAGGCCGGCGGAGGCGACGATGGGCATCTCGCACCAACGCGGCTCGGCGACCTGGGCCACTTCCCAGACGCTCCACTCCACGTCCTGGTCGCCGGTGTTCAGCATGGTGTTGCGGATCGTGACCGATCCGTCCGCGGCGTCCATGGTGATGACGCGCTCGAACCGGATGCCGGAGTTGGGGCTGGCGGCGCTGACCAGACGCACCGAGCCGCCCTTCAGCGCCGTCGCCGTATGCCCGATGCCGTCAAGGTATGGGTCGGGCGGCCAGTTCCACTTGCTCTGCGGCGCGGGCCAGAGCTTGTCGCCGCCGAAGTTGGCCCACTCCTTGCGCCCCTGGGCTAGGGTCACCGTCTTGCCGCGGAGGCCGGCCTGCTCCCAGAGCAGGTTCGGCCCCGCGGCAGGACCGTAGTAGACGATGCGGCCGATGGCAGGCGCCACGACCAGGCTCACCTTGCCGTTGCTGATCCGATAGCAGCCCGGCCACCCCTGGGTTGCCTCGCGCCGCACCGAAACGACCGGCGCGGCGTGGGCTTGCATGGACGCCAGAACCGCCACCAGCGCCACCGCCGCCGGAGCCTTCATGGCTAGAACTGCGTCCCGCGTTGGCCGCCCGGGCCGCCGAAGCTCGGCGGCCCCGGCATGGACGATGGGCCGCCGAAGCCGGGTCGGCTGCCGAACGGCGATCCGGTGCTGAAGCCGGGGCCGCCCAACTGCCCCCGCGCCCGCTGGCGGGCCACGGTGAAGACCGGGAAGAGGATCGCGGCCACTAGCGCGCAACAGACGATGCCGGGAAGGAAGATGGCCCCTACGGCGCCGCCGGTGGTGATGGCCTGCATCTCCCGAAGGAAGATGATCGTCAGTACGAGCGACCAGATGCCGACAATTACGCTGACGATCATCTGGACGGGAGCCAGCGCGGGCACGAACGCAGTCAGCAGGCCCACAGGGGCGGCGATCACACCGGGGACGGAAGCGTACACCATTGCGCGGAAGGTGGCGTTGTAGCCTCGACGGCCGCCGAACATCATGACGAAGAGGTGCGTGATGCCGACGCCGATGAACTCGCCGATAATGCCGAACGGAATGCCGAGGATGACCATGGCCGCGATGCCGACCGCTCCGCTGACACCCATCATGGAAGCGAGTTGGTTCTGGCTTCCCATACCGCTCATCGCGCCGCCGGTCGTGTTGGCGCCGCCGCCCGTGGCCATCCCGATGCCCGCGCCCACCGCCATGATCGCCATCTGCACGGCGAGCACGATCACCAGGAAGACCAGCGGAGCGCCCAGATCGGTCCAGCCCAGGTTGTCGCGACCGAAACCGGTGGGGTCCGCGATGATGCGCTTCACGGCATCGATGCTGAACTTGCCGGGATCGTCTCCCACACCGGGCTGCGCCCCGCCGGGCATGGCGCTGTACGTTGAAGCGTACGGCCCGCCGGCAGGCGGAGCCGGGCGGGCGTATCCACCTGACCCTCCAGGCGGCGGCGGGGGCGGCTGGTGACCCGGCGGCGGCGGCTGGTATCCCTGTTGTTGGCCGGGCGGCGGGTAGGCCGTCGATCCCGGGCCGCCGGAACCGGGGAACGCCTGTGCGCTCTGGGTCGGTAGCGGGTTCCCGGCCAGGTCGGTCATCGGATGGGCCGGCGCGGCGCCGGCTCCTCCGATCGGATTGCCGGCCAGGTCCACGCGCTGCGTCTGCCCGGGCTGGGCGGCCGGCTGCCCGTAGGGGCTGGGAGCCTGCGCAGGCGCCGCGGCGCGGCTACGCAGCGATGCCAGGGCTCGGCTCACCTTCTCGTTGGCGGGGTCCACCTGGGCCGCCCGCTCCAACTCGGCGATCGCCTCAGGCGTGCGGCCGCTGCGGTCCAGCGCCACAGCAAGGTTGAAACGCACATCAATGCTGTCGGGCAGCATCCGCGCGGCATCCTGCAAGTGCCGCACGCCCTCGTCGAAGTTGCCCTTGCGCGAGAAAGCCACCCCCAGCATCTGGGCGGCTTCCGCAGAGTGCGCGTCCATATGGAGCGCATCCTGGAAGAGGCCGATCGCGTCGTCGATCCGGCCCTCCTGCAGGCATCGACGCCCTGCCAAGATGCAGCCCCCGGCATCCATCGGAAGCGAACCACTCATCGAGGAACTCCTCTCCCCATCCGTGGAAGCGCCTGCCCGACTTGCGCCTCTCGTTGTAGAGTATACGGCGCGCGGCTCAGGATCTCCTCTCGGCACACAGGCAATGGGTCTTCGCCCGAGGTCGAACGGTAACTCGCGGCCGAGCCGCCGCTACGATGCCGGAGGCGCCAGGCAAGCTACCAGCCACCGCCGAACCTCGGCCGACGGCAGGTAGCCCTGGCGCAGCTTGGTCTCGTGGCCGCCGATGTGCAGCACCAACATCGGCTGCGGATCGGCCTCGTACATCTTAACGAGGTCCGCGAAGCGTGCGGCATCCACCGTGACGATCAGGATCTTGCCCGCGTCGATGGCCGCAAGAGCCTTCAACTCGGCCAGCAGACGGTCAGACGGATCGTCCTGGGGCTTCAGGTAGGCAGCCAGCACCGGGCCGCCGGCGTTGGCAAGCAGGCGCAGGTACCCGAACTTCGCCTCCACGGCCATCGGTGCATCGGGCGGCGGCAGGGGCTTGCGGCACTTGCCGCAGGTGGCCTCGCCGGACATGCGCTCATACGCCACCCGATTGCGCTGGCCGCACAGCCTGCACGGACCCACGACGCCCTGGTCATCCAGTATGAAATCGGCCACAAAACCCCTCCCGCACCGACGACGCTCTCCCGGTCATACCCAGCGTATACCCCATGGCGGCTCGCGTGTCCAACCTGGAGATGGAACTCGGCGGCGCACGATAAGGGTACTCTTCACCGATGCGGCGGCGTAGGGCCGCGGGTCCGAACTGCGGGAGATTCGCCATGCTTGAGCCCACCTACTGTCGCAGACGCACACGCCCCGTCTCCGTGGGACCCATCACCATCGGCGGGGACGCACCCGTGGTGGTGCAATCCATGATCACCGAGGAGACGCACAACGTCGCCGGAGCGGTGCGGCAGATTGTGGCAATGCACAGGGCAGGCTCTGAGATCGTGCGCGTGACCACGCCGAACCTGCAGGAGGCGCGTTGCCTGGGCGAGATCAAGGCCGAACTGCGGCGCGCCTACCAGGATGTACCGCTGGTGGCCGATGTCCACCACCAGGGCACGGAGATCGCCGTGGAGGTAGCGCGGCACGTCGACAAGGTGCGCATCAACCCGGGGCTCTTCGTCTTCCGCAAGCCCGTCCAGCGGACGGAGGAGTACTCGCAGGACGAGATCGACGCCGAACTGGAGGCCATCGACCGGGAGCTCAAGCCCGTACTCAAGGCCTGCGCGGACCATGGCGCCGCCATGCGGATCGGTGTGAACCACGGTAGCCTCTCGGAGCGCCTGCTGGTGACCTACGGCGACACTCCCGAGGGCATGGTGGAGAGCGCCATGGAATACATTCAGATCTGCCGGGCCAACGGTTACCATGACCTGGTGGTCTCGCTGAAGGCGAGCCGTGTCCCGGTCATGCTGGCCGCCAACCGGCTCATGGCCACGCGGATGGACGCGGCGGGCATGCACTACCCGCTCCACCTCGGCGTCACGGAGGCCGGCGACGGCCAGTACGCCCGGGTCAAGAGCACGGCGGGCATCGCTACGCTGCTTGCCGAGGGCATCGGCGACACGATCCGCGTCTCTCTCTCCGAGGATCCCGTCCGCGAGTTGCCCGTCTGCTACGAGATCCTGCAGGCGCTGGGCCTACGGAAGACCCGCGTGGAGTTCGTCGCCTGCCCCGGCTGCGGCCGCACCAAGTTTGACCTGCCCACGGTCCTGGCCGAGGTCCGAGCCGCCACGGAGCACCTTGTCGGCCTCGACATCGCCGTCATGGGCTGCATTGTGAACGGACCGGGAGAGATGGCGGACGCCGACTACGGATATGTAGGCAAGAGCGGCGGCAAAGTGTCGCTCTACCGCAAACGGACCGAGGTGCGGACGGGTATACCGCAGGAGCGAGGCGTGGCGGAGCTGGTTGCGCTCATCAGGGCCGATGGCCGATGGACGGAGCCGCCCACACCCGCACAGGCCCAGACTGACCGCACGTATGGCCGACGCATCGGCGAAGCGCCCGGCGCCGCCGCAGGAGGAGAGACCCGATGAAGCTGCACGAGTACCAGGCCAAGGAGCTCCTGGCGCGATATGGGGCGCCCACGCCCCGGTCCGGGGGCGTCGCATCAACCCCTGAGGAGGTAGTGGCCGCCGTGGAAGCGCTTGGCGGTCGCGGCGTCCTGAAGGCGCAGGTGCATACCGGCGGGCGCGGCAAAGCCGGCGGCATCAAGGTCGCCGAGAGCCCCGCCCAGTCCCGCGAGCTGGCGCAGTCCATGCTCGGCATGCTGCTCAAGACGCACCAGTCGCCGCAGGGCGAGCGCGTCCTGAAGCTGCTGGTCGAGGAGCCCATCCAGATCGTACAGGAGTACTACATCGGCATCGTTCCGGACCGAGCCCGGCAGTGCCATGTCATCATCGCCAGCGCCATGGGCGGGATGGACATCGAGACCGTGGCCGAGGAGCACCCAGAGGCCGTGGTCCATGTGGCGGTTGATCCGGCGGTGGGCCTCCGCGACTTCCATGCCCGCATGGCCGTCTACGGTGCGGGCATCCCGGCGGAACACGCCAAGGCGGCAGCGGCGTTCGTGAAGACGCTCTACGCGGCCTACGACGCCTGCGACGCCAACATGGCAGAGATCAACCCCCTGGCCGTCACCAGCGATGGACGCCTCGTGGCCGCAGATGCCAAGATGGTCATCGACGATAACGCGCTCTACCGCCATGCCGACATGGAGGCATGGAAGGAGGAGACCGAGGAAGATCCCATCGAGGCGGAGGCGCATCGGCGCGGCATCCAGTACGTGCGGCTGGGTGGCGACATCGGCGTCATCGGCAACGGCGCAGGGCTCGTCATGTCCACCCTCGACGAGGTGGCCCGAGCCGGCGGCAAGGCGGCGAACTTCCTGGACATCGGCGGCGGCGCCCGGGCAGAGACGGTCCGCAACTCGCTGGAGGTCGTGCTGCTGGACCCGAACGTGAAGGGCGTCCTATTCAACATCTTCGGCGGCATCACGCGCGGCGATGAAGTGGCCAAGGGCATCCTCGAGGCGACATCGGCCATGGATATCCGCGTACCTATGGTGGTCCGCCTGGCCGGCACTCGTGCAGCGGAAGGGCGCGCCCTGCTGGAGGGTAGCCCGCTGACGCCGGCGGAGACCATGCAGGAGGCAGCGGCCCGCGTTGTCGAACTAGCCTACGCCTGAGCGCGGCGCCCGCCGCCGGACATGCAAGGATGCAACACATGGAAGACCTGACGCCGCGGCAGATCGTGGCCGAGCTCGACAAGTTCATCGTGGGCCAGGGAGACGCCAAGAGGGCCGTGGCCGTGGCGCTGCGCAACCGATGGCGCCGGCGCATGCTGGACGACGACCTGCGCGACGAGGTCATCCCCAAGAACATACTGATGATCGGGCCCACTGGCGTCGGCAAGACCGAGATCGCCCGGAGGCTGGCGGCGCTGGCGGCGGCTCCCTTCATCAAGGTCGAGGCCACCAAGTTCACCGAGGTAGGTTACGTAGGCCGGGATGTGGACTCAATCGTCCGCGACCTGGCCCAGACCTCCTACCGCATGGTGGAGGCCGAGAAGATGGCCGAGGTGCAGGGCCGCGCCGAGGAGCAGGCGATTGACCGCATCGTCGAGATTCTGCAGCCCATGCCCGGATCGCGGCGCCGCAGGGGTGACGAGCAGCGCGCCAACGAGAAGTTCATGCACGCGCTGGGCAGTATCTTCGGCTCAGGCGGCCCGACGCAGCCGCCGACCCCTGAAAAGAAGGAGCCGGACGACGACGCCGAGGAGCAGCAGAGGCGCGAGAGGTGCCTCAGGATCCGCACCAAGCTGCGAGAGCAGATCGCCGCCGGCCTCAAGGACGACGACCCCATCACCATCGAGACCGAGCAGTCGCAGGGCCCCATGATGCAGGTCCTCACGCCGCAGGGCATGGACGAGATGGGCATGGACCTGCAGAGCGCCCTCGGCAACATGATGAACAAGGGCAAGAAGAGCCGCAAGGTGACCATCGGCGAGGCCCGCAAGCTCCTGGCGCAGGACGAGGCCCGGAGCCTCATCGACACCGACGCGGTGCAGCGCGAGGCGATCGACCGGGCGGAGCAGAGCGGCATCGTCTTCATCGACGAGCTGGACAAGATCGCCGGAAGGGGTGGCCATGGCGGCCCCGACGTCTCGCGAGAGGGCGTCCAGCGCGACCTGCTGCCCATCATCGAGGGCTCCACAGTCACCACGAAGTACGGCCCGCTCCGCACCGACCACGTGCTCTTCATCGGAGCCGGGGCCTTCAGCGTCGCGCGGCCGTCCGACCTGATCCCCGAGCTGCAGGGCCGCATGCCCATCCGAGTGGAACTGGAGAGCCTCACCGAGGCTGACTTCGTGCGCATCCTCACCGAGCCGCGCAACTCGCTCACGCGGCAATACACGGCGCTCCTCGCCACCGAGGGTATCACGCTGGAGTTCGGCGACGACGCCATCGCCGAGCTGGCCCGCGTGGCCGACCAGGTAAACCGGACCAGCGAGAACATCGGCGCCCGGCGGCTCCATACGGTCATGGAGCGACTGCTGGAGGATGTCTCGTTCAACGCGCCGGACCTGGAGGAGCGAGCCCTGGCCCTGGACGCGGCCTATGTTCGCGGCAAACTCAACGACATCGCCAAGGATGAAGACCTGACCAAGTATATCCTGTAGAGCTGAGGCGCAACGGCGGCAGAGGAGGCCAAGCCATGGCAGCCATCGATCCCCGACACGTGATCCACCTTCAGAACGGGCACTTCACGCCTCATACCCAGACGCGCGCCACGGACCTGGACGCACTGCTCGATACGTTCGACGCCGCCCGATCCCCCTCGGGCCTGGCCATCCACCTCCACGGCGGCCTGGTCTCCTACTCCGCCGCTTTGGAGATCGTCAGGGACCTGCAGCCGAAGTACACCGATGCAGACGCCTACCCGGTCTTCGTGGTATGGGAGTCGGGGCCGTTCGAGACGCTGATGAACAACCTGCAGGACATCGGCAAGACCGACCTCTTTCGCGAGATGCTCCGGAAGCTGGCCGAGTGGGCGCTGAAGAGCCTGGGAGACGCCGTGGGCCTGCGAGGCGGCGGCCCGGCCCCGGTGGACCCACAGGCCGTGGCCGATGCCCTGGACGCCTGGCACGCCGATCCCAGTGGCGGCGTGCCGTTCGTCGAGCTTGAGCTTCGCCTTGCGGGCGCCGATGCTCGGGCCGCCTCCCTCAGCCCTGACGCCATGCTCACGGAGCTGGAGGCCGACCTGGAGACCGACTTCAGGCTCACCGACGCCGTGCGCAACATACCATCCGGTGAAGCCGCCCGCTTGCGTGCCGCGGGCGTGGACCTCTTCGACGACGGTGGCCCCGGCGGACGCGGGTTCGTCTCCACGGCCAAGGCCGCGGTGTTCCTCGCCAAGCTCACGGTGGCTGTCGGCAGGAGGCTACTCAACGGGCGCGGCCACGGCCTCTTCGGCACCGTCATCGAGGAGCTGTACCGGGCCTTCGGCCTTGCCCGCGCGGGCAAGGAGTGGCTCTGGGAGCAGATGAAGCTCGACACCGAGCAGGCCTGCCGCGACGACCAGAAGCCGGGCAACGAGGCCGGCCTCACCGCGCTCCTGACGCGCATGGGCGCCCGGTACCCGGACCCGGCGCAGGCGCCACGCGTCACCCTCATCGACCACTCCACCGGGGGTGTCTACATCTGCCACATCCTGGACGCGGCGGCCCGCCACGCCCCGGCGCTGACCTTCGATCTGGCGCTGCTGGCACCGGCATGCACCACCTCGCTCTTCAGGCGCGCCTACGATGCCCATCGGCAGCGCATCCGAGGAGTGCGTGTCTTCGGCATGAAGGACGCCGTGGAACGCGCGGATGCCATGGCCGAGCCCGTCATCGGCCCGGCGGGGCGCGCCCTCTACCCGCACTCGCTCCTCTACTGCGTGTCGGGCATCCTTGAGCCCGAGGTCGACACGCCGCTGCTGGGTATGCAGCGCTTCCTGATCGAAGAGGAGACCTTCGACGCGGCCCACTTCCCGGATGTTGCGTGGGCGCGCAAGGAGATCGGCTCGACAGGCGCCGTGGCCGCGGTCTGGTCCGAGCAGGTCGGAGTGCCGGGCTACGAGTCCCGGTCAAAGCGCCACGGCGACTTCGATGACGAGACGGTGACCATCAGCAGCGTGGCCCACATCTTGAAACACGGTATTGCGCCACGGCCATGACCGACTACGCCATCGTGGTGGGCATCGACCTCTACCCGGGCATCTCGCCGCTCGAAGGGGCCCAGCGCGACGCGGACGAGTTCGCCGCGTGGTTGACGCTGCCGGAGGGCGGCGGAGTGGACCCGGCCAACGTGGTGCGGCTCACCACCGCCCGCTTCCATCCCCCGCTCCCGGCGCGCGCCTCCCAGGCGCAGCCGACCGCCGACCAGTTCCGCGACACATTCATCGAGATCTTTACGGACGATAACGGACGAGTGCGGCCGCCGGCGGGACGGCGGCTTACCCTCTACTTCAGCGGCCACGGGTTCATGGGCAACACCACGGCCATCGAGCGGGCCATCTACTCGGCCAATGCCACGACGCTGGCCCCGGACCACATCGCCGCCACCCGGTACGCCAACTGGGCCGTCCGCGCGGGCCTGTTCGACGAGATGGTGCTGATCTGCGACGCCTGCGCCGACCTGTCGCTGACGACCAGCATCGCCGAACCGATCCTGATGCCGCTCGTCAACGCGGCTCGAGCCGCCCGGGTGCGGACCTTCTACGCCTACGCGTCGCCTGCCGGAGCCAAGGCCCGCGAGAAGCCGCTGGGCGCCGACAAGCAGGTGCGCGGCATCTTCAGCTACCTCCTCCTCGAGGCGTTGCGACAGGCCCCCGGCGCCGACGACGGCTGCGTCATGGCCACGCACGTCCGCGACTACATCCACAACGCGTGGCCCGAGACCGCCGGGGCGGACATCCTGCCGCCGACCATCGCCGTGGAGCCGGCGCGCGACCTTCTGATGGCGCGCAGGCCGCCCACCGACAAGCAGCCCGCCACCACCGTGACCATCACGGCCGTCGGAGCTGGATCGGCGGAGCTCGTGGTCCTGGGCGGCAACGGCAAGGCGTGCCGGACCGCCGCTCTGACCGACGGTCAGGCCGAGGTGTCGCTGCCCGCGGGGCTCTACAAGGCCGTCGTGCAGGGCACAGCCCGCTCAACGCTCTTCCAGGCCATCGGGGAGGTGACCCGTGTCGATATCCCGTAATCGGAAGGCCCCGCTCCGCGTAACCGCCGCCGAGGAGGCCACGGAGATCTTCGTCATCGACTCGTCCCTGAGCCGTGTGGCGTCGGGAATGGGCTCTCTGGATGTGAAGGTTCGGCCGGGCATCTACAAGGTGCGCCTGCGCTCCGGCGCCTCCATGGAGGATACGCTGGTCGAGGTGCAGGAGGGCGACGGGGCCACCGTGGCGCCGCGCGCGATCGCGTTCGACAGCGCGGCGCCGTTGCACGGCACCCTCACCACGCACGAGCCCCACCAGGCCGCCTGGGCAAGGGCATCCGAGCCTCCCAGCCTCCACTGGGGAACCGGCGCAGGGCTCTTCGTAATGGTACGCGACCCCGCCATCGTGCGGGGCAAGGAGAGCCGCACGGAGCCCTGGGCGGGCATCACGGTGCAGGACGCCGAGGGCCGCACGCTCGGCGCCATGGACAAGGATGGCGAACGGATGCAGGAGGTCGGCGTCGGCTGGCTCCACGCCGAGGCCGACCCCGGCATGCACCTGATCTGCGTGGACACCGGCCTGAGGGGCGTCCAGTGCATGGCCGTGCACCTCAGCCGCGGCTGGCAGACGCAGGTGATCCTCGCCACCGCAACGGTCATGCGCAGCCGGGTCGCCGGCGAGCGGGAGGACGGACCCGCGACGCTGCGGCGATCCTTGCGCCGGGCAGTGCCGGCCGATGCCGCGATCTTCTATGCGAGGCCGGGCGGGGCTCAGGATCCGGCGCAGGCCCAGGAGTTGCTGCGGCTCACGGAGCTCGTCCGCCAGGGCCTGACGCAGGGCCGTCCCACAGCGCCGCTGGCCGAGGTGAAGAGCGGCCGATGGAGCGCCACGGGCAACCCCATGCTGGCCCTGCTGACGGGCTACGTGGAAGCGGCCAAGCCCAAGCCGGACGCCAGGCTCCTGCGGTCGTTGGCCGGGGAGCTTGCCGCCGAGCTGCCCGGCCATCCGGACGTGCTGGCCCTGCACCTGCTGGCCGGCGGCAGCCTCACACCCAGGCGGAAGGGCGTCTCGACGATCACCTACCCCGCCCAGTGGGTGGCGCCGAACCCGGACGACCCGGCCGGAAGGCCACAGCTGCTCCAGCCGCCGATGCTGGCCGCCGGCCTGCCCGCGTTGCTGGGCGCCATGGACCCCGCGCCGGGCAGCCTTGTCCAGCGCATCAAGGAGAGCCTGCTTCCGGGCGCGCCGTGGCTCGTCTGGCGCCGGACCGCTGCCACGCGGATGCGGTCGGCCCAGTCCGCTCGTTAGGCACTGGAGGTACCCCGGCGCATGGGATCCCTGACCCTGATGGTACTCGCGCTCACCGCGCTGGCGGCCTCCGCGGCGGCTTCCGACGGAGTTCGGTTCACATCACAGGCGCTCTACGCCTCGGGCGATGCCGGCCGCCACACCTACCGCATCCCGGCGCTGGCGGTGACGACGCGGGGCACGCTACTGGCCTTCTGCGAGGGACGGCTTGGCTCGTCCTCCGACGCCGGGGATATCGACCTCATGCTGCGCCGCTCCACCGACGGCGGGCGGTCGTGGTCGAACCTGCAGGTAGTCTGGTCCGACGGCGGCAACACCTGCGGCAATCCGTGCCCCGTGGTGGACCGCGCCACAGGCGATATCTGGCTGCTCGCTACCTGGAACCGCGGCGACGACCACGAGGCGCAGATCATCGATCAGACCAGCAAGGACACTCGTCGCGTCTTCGCCCTGGTCAGCCGCGACGATGGGAGGAGCTGGGACGGGCCGCGCGAGATCACCCCATCCGTGAAGCTGCCCGACTGGACCTGGTACGCCACCGGCCCGGGCGCCGCCATCCAGCTTGAACGAGGCGGACACAAAGGCCGGTTGGTGGTCCCCTGCGACCATATCGAAGCAGAGACCAAGCGTTACTATTCGCATGTCATCTTCTCGGATGACCATGGCCGGACGTGGCAGCTTGGCGGCACGACGCCGCGCGACAAGGTGAACGAGTGCGAGGTGGCTGAGCTGGCAGACGGGGCGCTCAGGCTCAACATGCGGAGCTACGACCCGGCCCTGAATGCGCGCCAGACCGCCATCAGCCACGACGGCGGCGCCACATGGACCGACCAGCGGATCGTGCCCGAGCTGGTGGACCCCATCTGCCAGGCGAGCCTGCGGCGGCTCACATGGCCGGCACGCGGCAAGCCGGGGGCGCTTCTCTTCTCCAACGCGGCCTCCACCCGGAGGGAACGGATGACCGTCCGGGCGAGCCTCGACGACGGGGCGACCTGGCCGGTGGCGCGGCTCATCAGCCCGGCGGCGGCGGCCTACTCCTGCCTGGCTGCCCTGCCCGACGGCCGGATCGGGCTCCTCTACGAGACCGGCGAGAAGGGCCCCTACGAGCGGATCGACTTCGCCACGTTCGGGTTCGACTGGCTGCTACAGGGCGTCAAGCAGTAGCCCGGGCCCGTGGCGGGTTCTTCGCCCGGCCTCAGGCACACTATTTGCGACTAACACCTAAGCGCAGGGAACATCCTGGCACATCAGGCGTCCTCAAGGTATCGGTGCGCCCTTGCGTCGCGGAGTTGTGTCCGGCGTGCCGTGATGGGGTTCGGTCGGGCTCACCAGGGCCCGGGGAGGCACGAAGTGAGACAGCACGGCATTTTGTGGGTGCTGGGTGCAGTAGCAATCGCCCTGGCGTTCGCCGCAGCGTCTGTACCAGCGGCGAGTTCCGAGGATCTTGCCATCGACATCCAAGTGGCGCCGGCCACACTGCTGATCAATGCGAGCCAGGGCGGCTCTGTCACCGTCCACACCAACATCGCCTTCACCTCGGTGATGAAGGGCAGTGTGGCGCTCAACGGCATTTGCGCCTCTGCCACGTTCGCGGACCTGACCGGGTGCCTGGTTGCCAA
>CAISJD010000107.1 GCA_903885605.1 uncultured Chthonomonas sp.
CTTCCCCAACGCGGGACTTCGTGCCGATCGACGAACTGGATCGGCACGTTTCCTGTTGGCTGCTCGATTGTGAGATCAGCAGTCACTCCCCCGCTACCATCGCGTGGCGTTATGATCGCACGCGGCCGCTACCGCGCCTTCTCAGGGAGCAGGGCGCGCAGCCGCTTCAGTTCGTCGTTCTCCACCCACCACTTATCCTCATGCACCATCGATCGAAATGAGCTCGTCTCGGCGCCGGCGGGCGGCTCGGCAGGCACGTAGTCCTCGAGTCCCTTGCAGCGCGGGTGACTCAACGCAACTTCGAGCATCTCCACGTCCAACGCCTCAAGCGTCACCCGCCCTGCGGGGCCGGGCTGCTGGTCCGCATCGGTCCCTCCTCCTTGCGCCTCACGACGGAACTCGACCATCGCGTGGTACAGCGACGTGCCGAGAGTGACCTTGGGGTCGAAGTTCTCGCTGTCCAGCAAGACCTTGAGCAGGACCGGACGACGTGCCTTGACAGCGCGACCACCCACCCACGGCGTATGCCAGTCCTCCAGCCACGAAGGCGCGTTCAATCCGATAAGATAACGATATGCGTTACTCACTCTCGGCGACCTGGACTTATCGTCGATGTGATGTATACACAGCGTACATAGAACCTCCGGTTCTAGTACGCCTTCCTCTATTAAGCTTTTGACCGCATCCATATAGAAGAGTGATGTGGCCTGGTACCATGTATGCATCACTATTCCACGCATTGGCCCCCAAAACCGCCTGAATGCCCCGCGCAGGCCGAAGAACGGGCTGTCCGTTCCGTAGAGGACAGGCCGGGCAGACTCCGCCTTGCGGGCAGGAGCCATGGCGGCCGCAGCCTCCTGTAGTGGGCGTTCGTACGCCTGCCGCTCCTCAGCGGCTTTCCGAGCCATTTCCGCACGGGTCTGCTCTGGCTGAACGACGCCGCCTACGAATGAGTACTCCACCCAGAACGAAGCATCGGCGCCCCCTCTGGGCCATCCAATCCTCCGGCTGAAGCCAGGGCGTCTGGTGATGTCGCCCTTCCCCGCGGCAATGCGCTGCTTCATCGTCGCAGTGACTGTGACGAGGTCGCCGGGCGCAGGCGTGACGGCGAGCGGCCGCAGCTCTATCCGGGCGCCCACGGCCGTGCCATCGGTCAACGCATGCCTGGAGGCGAACAAGACCAGACGCTCGCTCTGACCCCGCGGCGCAGGAACGCTGTGGCGGCGCACAGAATGGACAAACGCCTCGAAGGTCATGGTCCGGTTGCAGTATAGTTTGCCGGCTCGCACCGCACTGCTCCTGTATGCCAGTTCCATCTCACCAAGAGCTTTCCAGGGATCGGGACACGGCCTTGACTGGACGCCGGGCCCGGCCAGGACCGCAACGGCGGCGGCCAAGCAGGCGAGCATCGGACCGATCCGGATGGCAGACCTGAAACTGAACAGCATCGCTCACCTGCTCCTCGATGGAGTATCGGGTCCAGGGCGGCCCACGGCAAGTCGTGTGCCTCGGCCGGCGCGACCACGAAACTGCGCCTGCCCGGCAACCGCACCCAGATACACATTGTAACGGCCTATCGTGAGAGACGGTGCCCCGAAGGCCGCTCCTGCCGCGAACCTCGGCGAGCTCTCTGAACCCGCTGCCTGCGCGAGTGCGTCGGCCCGGCGGGTACAGCGGCCCAGGTGCGGCGGGTGCCCCCCCCCCGCACCCGGGCACAATCGGGCATACGCCGGCCGGCCGCGCCCGACACACGCCACCGTGGCGCGTGCACTGCCCGGAACCCTTGCGATGCATGGCGCGATTGGTTCCGACCTGGATGCTGCAGATGCGCCCGGCCCCGATCCGGCCGGCAGATTCCGTGAGAATCTGCTCCAAATCGCCTCAAAGACTGCCCCAAAGGCCGGTTCTCTCACGATGCTCTCACGGTAGCTCGTTATACTGCTCACAGTGATCGTCTGATCCATGGTGCTCCGCCGTCATCGATGCAGTGGAAGAGAGTCTCGATCACCTCATATCGCTTGGAAAGGTACTGTGTCATGAGAAGGATATTGGTTGTCCTGCTGATGTGAGTCGCGGTGGTACTCGGCGCATCGCCGAGCGCGACGGCGGGAGCTGGAGCGGGCAAGCGGGTGCCGGTCATCACTTTGGCCAGTCTTACGACCACTACCGCGACGCCTGGCCTGCGGGTCAGAGCCGCCGATGGCCGCTTCCAAGCTCTCTGTCGATGCCGATAGCGCACGGGCGAACGCTGCGTACTCGGCGTCGCTACGCTTGGCCTCTGTGAGCAGAGCGGCGCAATCAGCGTGCTCGGATGCGAGCAGGGCGAGTGCGGCTAGCCGCGTTACACTACGGCTTCTGTGGGTCCGCAGGTCAGGCCGGTTCAGCCCCAGGGTGCGGACCGTCACCTCGCCGCGCGGCGTCCGAGGTGCGACGGTTGTGAGGCCCGCCACGGGGTCGAACACGAAGTACAGGTGGTCGCTAGGGTCATCGGAGCATGGGTTCAGAAGAGGACCACCGGCGTCAGCCTCGGGGAACAGGTCGCCCTTGAACTCCGGGCCGTTACACCGGCCGCACGCAAGCAGCAGGTTGTCCCAGCAGAAGGCGAGGTCCCGACGTTTGCTCACCGGGCGATAGTGCTCGATCTGCGAATAGCCCACGTGCTTTATCTCGCTCTCGCAGTAGGCGCATTTGCCGTGGAACGCCTCCTCCAACGCAGCCCTGATCTGCTTGTGCCTGACCTTTGCGAAGGCGGCTTCCCTGGCCTTAACAGTACTTGCATCAGCCACGGCCTTGTCCCAATCCGCCTTCTTTCCCTCCAGGAGGGCTGGCTTCGTACCTCGATCTACCCTGATCATTGCAGCCTGCTGCGCAGCACCTGGTCGATCTTGGCCTCAAGGGACCCGGGTTCGGGCGGGCCACCGAATGGCCTGGCCTCGTCCATGAACAGGGAGAGCTGCGTCCACTCGCACTCCTCATCACGGCTCCGCCTCGCGCCCTTGACGACCAGATGGTCATATCGGTCGATCTTCGCCTGCGTGGCGGGCGAATAGGGGGAGACCGCGCCGAACGCCTCGCTCTGCAGGATGCGATCGACACTGAGCGCCGAGACGTTGGGCACTGCCTCCACTTCGGCGCGGCCGTCGCGTAACCGGAACCGGACGGTCTGCGCAGTGTCGCCGGCGCCGGCTGCGATGAGCGGGCTGTGGGTTGCCACGATGAACTGCAGGCCTGGGAACTGCTCCTGCAGCCACTGGGCGATCTGCCGTTGCCAAACCGGGTGCAGGTGTATGTCCAGCTCATCGATCAGGACGACGCCTTCCTCGTGCAGAGGGTCGTCGCTGTTCGGAAACGCCTGTATAAGCCGCCACACGAGGTCGCCGGCCAGGGCCAGTACGCTGCGGTAGCCGTCACTGAGGGCGATGGTGGCGACCGACATGCCGTTAGTAATGAAACAGATCCGCCCATGTGGTGTCACCTGGTCAAACCGCACGCCGTCCGGCAGCACCTTGTTGATGGCAGCTACTCCCAGGTCGTACTGACGCCGGGCCGTATGGTCCTGGTCCTTTGCGACGCGGTAGTCAAGGTAGACCATCCATCGCTCAAAGGCGGAGAGGGGCTGGTCCTCGTCGAACTGCGTGCTGAAGTTGGTGAAGCGGGCGGGCTGCTCCAGCGACGGAACGATCACCTGGCTCGACCGCGTGAGCCTTCGGAATGCGCCGTAGCCAACGGCGAACCAACCGCCGCCCGTCGAGGTAAAGGCATTCTGGCGGAGCCACGAGAGCCGCTTCTCAACCGACTCCACAATGGCCGGTTCCGTGTACTGCCGGTTCCGGACCGATACCGGCTTCGACCCTGTAACGAAGTAGGTGTAGCCGAACGCCCGCGTGACCTTGCCGGTGCCGTGCTGTCCGGGGTCGTTGTCGCCCTGGTGGATGCGCCCGCGGAGCGTGCCGTACTCGTCCTCGCTGCGGAGCCACGCCACCGGCCTGGGCAGGAGCTTCTGCGCCCCCTCGGGCCCAGCAAGGAGAAGTCCCAGCGCCTGGAGGGCTATGCTCTTGCCGCCGCCGTTCTCGCCGAGCAGAGTGACCCATCGGTAGGGCTGTCGGGGCTTGCCGAGCTTGATCGTGACATCGTCAAAGCACTTGATGTTGCGGATCTGTAGCTCCTCAACCCACATCGTGGCAGCCCTCCATACGGCCGGGGGCCCGGGCTCGGCGCCCGGCCCGGCCTACCGCATACACTGTATGCTGCTCCGGCAGTGGCCGCCTTCGTACTTGAGTTTCACTGCCGGCGCGGCTCGAGGGTCCATGGAGAGGGCGGGTGTTCCAGGAAAGGCCCAGTTCACGCCAGGGCGCAGCCCGATGCGGATATGGCAGTGGCCTTGCTTGATACCCGGCGAGCCAGGCAATGCCCTTGCATGGGTGCAGGCCGGCCACACGCCACAGGCGCCGGCGCGCCCGCCGGCCTCAATGCGTTCTGGGCCCGCCTACCTTGCGGTGTGGCCGATCGCGTGGTTGCCGGGCTCAAGCGCTGCGGTACCCGATGCGAGCAGGCTCTGGATCAGCGCGTTGAGGCTGACGCCCTGCTCTTCGGCCATGCCCGCCAGCTTGGCGTGGAGCGCCTTCGGCACACGGACGTTGAACTTGCCGCTGTACGCGTGCCAGTCCTTCGCGGGAGACATTGGGGAGAGCGTCTGGTTCGTCGCGCGGAGCACGTCCAGGAACACGGGCACTGCGGCCATCAGGTCATCGATGGCCTCCTGCTGCGTCTCCCCGTACCCTACGACGTTGCGGGCGAGCGGCTCGAACAGCGCCTCAAACCCGCCGCCGAGCTCCGGGGTCAGCGGGTTCACGCGGATCGGGTACGACGCGATCACGTCAGCATTGGTCATCGCTTCACTCCTCGCCCTGCAGAATGGCCGCTGCACCGCGCGCCTTGGCGCCGTACCTGGTTCTTCGCACCCCTGTGCCGCACGCGGGGCCCACCCGAACTGCTGGCCGCGCCGCGAACCGTGTGGGCCGGTGAGTTCATTCTGTTCGCACTGGTGGTATACTGCCCGCGAAACAGACGGACGGTCCTTCACTGGACCGGCGAGCGTGAGCTCCCGTCTGTTGTTTCCTTTCTGAGCTGCCGAATCCCTCGCGTCACAGAACCGACCTGATCGGCCACCGTCCCGCCTCTCCCGTCGCCGTCATCCCAGCTCGCGGAAGGTCTCGGCCTCAAGCACAGCCAGCAGGATGGCGGGGACCCGCAGGTCCAGTTGGGCTCGAAGCTCAACGACCTGGCGGGTCAGCGCGTAGAGGCCGAACTCCATGGCCGCCAGCTTGTCGCCAGCTTCCGCCTCGGGCGACGCCCGAGTGTACGTGATGCCGACCGCCGGGCGCTCGATGTTCAGCAGGACCTGTTCCGCCATTCGGGTCTCCTCTCAATGTCATAGGGCCACCGCAGGCAAGGCGCGACAAGTGCGCGTTGGTTCGGCACGGGCGGCCTATGCCAACGCGAACTCCAGCGGCCCGCCTACCGGGCGGCGTGGCCGATCGCGCGGTGGCCGGGCTCAAGCGCAGCCGTGCCGGAGCCGATCGGCCTCCCGCTTCGGCGAAACCCGTAGGCCGTCACGTCGCCCCGGGCGGCCTTCCGCCACCGGCCATGTGGCTACCGGAGTGGACGAACGCCACCCTTCCTGCCGAGACCGAACGCAATCCGGTAAACGTCCGGAACCTGTATGCGCCCATCAAGCAGGCGGAGCACCACACCGAGGTCCGCGAGATCTGCCAGTACGCCCGGCGGGCCGTCGTCAAGGCGTCTCGGCGGAAGCTTGACGAGCGTCGGCCCGAAGCTCCGATCTCGCAGATGCGCCAGGGTCTGGTTCTCACTCCATATCTGCGCGATCTCGCTCTCATGGCATGGGACCGTAAGCCTGCCCTTCAGCGGCAGCATAAGGTCGTTGACCCAGGGATAGTCCTCCCGCGTGATCTCCTCAACGCGAATACGTGAGGCCTCGCGAACGCCGGCTTCAATACCTCGGAAGTCAAGGGCGTACGGCCAGTCGCTGGGTGGCAGTATCGCGCATGCATACCGAAGGGCAGCCATGAAGCTACGGGGGCTGACCTCGTCACGCCCGTCCAGGAGGTGGTTTGGAAGCCAGGTGTATGGAAACCCGCGCTTGTGACCGCTAGGCCCCGATGCCATCGTCGGCCCGGCGATGGCATGGAAGACCCGCCGTTGCTCGCCCTCATCGGTCCGAAGGTGCGCCGGTACCACCCAGGCATCGCCTGCCCGCCCGTCGTCATCGAAGAGGCTGCGCCTCGGGCCGCAAGCAGTCCTCGCAAAGTATCCACCGTGCGCGGGCGTGCTGCCGATGCACTGGTACAGCAGGGCGTATAGGTCGGCGCGCCGCCACGTGAGGTCGACTTTGGTTGCCAGCAGCTTTGATGCGTCGGGAAACAGAAAGACCTCGCGGTCCTCGCGCATATCCGGCCGAACGAACAGCTTGAGACGAACTGATCTCAGGGCTCGCAGGTCCAGGGCCAGCTGGAAGAGTGCACGGGCTAGTGGGCGGATGGCGGGCCAGTCGTCCGCCAGCCTGTCAAGTGCATCAAACATCACGACATGGGTCGTGCCGGATGCCGTTAGGTCTGCGTCCCTGTCGGCCAACAGACGATCAAAGGCCTCCGTGTTGCTTGATACCCAGGCGACGCGTGCCTCCCAGTCCCGCATCCCGACGAGGTCGGCCAGTTCGAGGTGGGTGCCGACCACGGTCCGCCAAATCATGCGCGGGTTGAACGTCGGCACGAGCGCTGCGAGCACGTCCTTTGAAGGCGCAAGTGGAAGACCAAGCCCGGCGCCGAAGCCCTGCGAGGTGCGTGTCGTATCGCTGAGTCCCGCTTCGGGAAACGCTCGCATGACGAACGCTCTATGCTCCGGCGAGCACAGGGCCGCCCACCAGAAGCTCTTCCCGGACCCGCGTATGCCCTCGACGATCACTGCATCAGGACGAACCGCCTTGACGTGGCTCGGCGGCACGTAGGTGAACACTGGGGCGCGGCTCGGTTGAGCCCCTGACTGGTCGTTGTCCGGCAATGCGTCGAGCAGGGCGCACCGTATTACCAGCGGGTCAAGATTCATCTGATTCAGCACCTAAGCCCGCGAATGACCGGACCATACCCAGTACAGGGCCAAATGCAGCGTCAATGTCCGCGCGGTCCACTATTCCAGCGCGGATCAGGGCTGTGTCGAACTCCTGGAACCGGGCACTCCACTTGATGCGCCGGGGATAGTGCGGCGCGTCCTCATCCTTGAGATCGTAGGACCCCCCCCTTGGCTGATCCAGATGCGGGGCGCCAGACTCGGCGACGATCTCATCGTAGAGCGTGTCTCGGAACAAGTCGTACGATCTCTCCAGAAAGCGTTGAGCCCTGGCCACCTGATCGGACTCAGGCAGCATCGACTGAACCATCGCGAGGCGCCACCTGACCTCAGTGGCGACGGCCGGGTGCCGCGACCAGTGCTGGAACAGCATCCTGTATGCCTGCCATGTCGAGGCGGTGTCTGCGGCGAACAACAGCGTCCAATCGGCGTACCTCACTATGCTGGCCGCAGCGATGTCGTGGATGCCGGCACGGCTGTCCAGCAGTACCACGTCGGGCTTAACCGAGGCCTCAAGCGCTGCGAGGAGTTTGCCGACGCGTTGTCCAAAGCCGGCGGGGCCATCCTCTTCCGGGACGTCGCCATACACACGCGACAGCTTCGCCACATAGTGTGGGTCGTCACGGCCGGCTGAGGGCGCGACCAGGATCGTTCCCGCCATGCCGGCAGACAACGGGCTCTCGGCGGTCATCCTATTGATGAGTGCATTGCCCTGCCCGACGGCGTCCTCCGCAAACCAGTCAATCAGGCCGAAGTCAGGCATCCGATGGTTGTCAAGCATCGGGTCGTCGCCAAGCAACAGGCCTGCCAGGCCCGGCGATTCAAGGTCAAGGTCCACCACGAGAACCTTCTTGCCCGCACTTGCCAGGTCATAGGCACACATGGCGACGGCCGTTGAGCGACCAACACCGCCCTTGATGCCGTAGAACACCAGCCGGGGTATGCGGCTGCCAGCGCGTTCCACTTGGCTGGAGCGCAACCAGTCCTGCCCTCCGATCGACCGATCCAGCATGAGCACACTTGGTGAATCGATAGTTTGTCGGTACGTACCAATGTCAGGATTTGAAAAGACCGCGTCGGGATCGTACAGGTCATCACGAGCCAGGAGGCCCGTGTTGCCCATTGCCGCGTGGTTACCTGCGTTCGCAAGGGCCGCCGTCAACAGAGCTACAACCTCCGCCGAAATGTTGGCGCGGTTCATGTTGACGGCTACATGCAGCCGGCCCCCGAGGTCACAGATCACCACAGGCTCATTGGCGAGCAGTGTCCGGATCTTGGCGGCTGCGGCGGCGATCGCTTCGACCGCCTGCCCGTACATTACCGGCTGCGTCATTTCGGTACTCCATCCACCGTGGCGGCGTCCATCAGGCTCATGGCGCCCTTGGCTGCTTCCTGCCACCGGGCGAACGCAACCGGCAGCACGGCGGCATCGCAGTACCTGTGATCAGTCATCCAGCCCTGAATGTTGGCGACCACTGGCGCGGCAAGTGCTGAGTAGCGGGCTGCATTGGGCCCGGTAAACGTGACTGATTGCTGAGCGATGAGCATCGCCAGTTTATCAACATGCAATTTTATGTTCGATGGTATGTGTATATCGGATATCTTGTCGTAGTTTAATCGCATCAGCAGCCATTTTAGCGAACACTCAACAGCAAATCCGTACAGCTGACCCGCATTGGCCGTTCTAAAGTCGGCCTGCAGGTACTCGGCATCGGCGTAGTGACGGCGTGCCGCCATGCCGAAGTCCACATTGCCTACCGGGTAGTCATACGGCATAGCCACCCTCCCCGTCAGATCATCGTGCTACGCCAGTGGGCCTCTGGAACCCCACCCAAGTGTAGCCCGTGCCGGTCGCCCCGTCAACTCCTCACCCGCCCTTCCTATCCACCAACCCCCTCGCCTTCTCCTCGCCGTCGAACAGCACGACGTAGCGCCAGCCGCCTTCAATCGGCTGCACCGCCTGCACGACGCCCACCTTGCCTTTGACGGAGATGCGGGCGCCTACCTTTGTCCTGGGCGCCGGACGGGCCGGCGGCGCTACCAGCTCAAACGCCTCCGCAGCCGAGCCGCCCTCCTTGCCGCCGTCGCCCTCCCCACTCGCCACTCGCTCACTCCCCACTCGCCCACTCCCTACTCGCTGCCCCTCCCCACTCCCCACTCGCTCACTCCCCACTCGCTGCCGTTCCCCACTCGCCACTCGCCCACTCGCTACTCGCTGCCGTTCCCCACTCGCCACTCGCCACTCACCACTCACCTCGACCCCCTCGTACGCCACGCCGCTCTCAACAGCGCGCTGCATGGCGTCGTAGACCCGCAGGATCTGCTCCTTGGTGCGGTAGCGGCCGTGGGCGGCCAGGTCCTTCCGCTTGACGATGGGGAAGGTCTCCATGATGTAGTCCACGTCGTCGCGGCCGATGCCGTAGAGGTGGAAGAAGGCCGCGTCCAGCTCTGCGCGAAGCAGGAACCGCCGCTCCTCGTCCCACACGAAGGGCGGGCCGTTGTATCCCAGGTCCCGGGCGAAGGGTGCCAGGTCGTGGGCGGTGTAGGTTAGCTCGAGGACGCGGGGTACGAGCCATGAGGCTACAGAGGCATTGGGGTGCCACCGGGCCGGGGAAGTAACGACGCTAGGAGGCAGGAGAGGCAGTTGTTTCAGATAGAAGAATGTAAAACTCGTGTTGGCAACCTTCTGCCTTGCAATGTAATCGAATATGAATGCATTGAGCGCAGCAATGACGAGGCACCGAGCTTGAGAGCCGTCCCGCGGGTGGATCAGCGGCAGCTTGTGGCCAGCAGGAACGGCAGGCACAATACTGGCAATCATTGTGCGCATATTAGTTGGACTGGTAACATCAAAAAATCCCAGATTAGCTGCAACATCGTGGTTCTGAGTGGCATCATATTCCTCGCGATGTATCCAGCTCATCGGCATCGCCAGCCTGTCAGGCCTCCTCTTTTCGTCTGACGAGATAGCCCGTGGCTGGTTCTGGCGCGTGACTGCCGTCTCGCTCTTCACGACGTCGGCCGCACGGTGGTCGAACGCAGCTGTCATCTTCGCCTCGTAGAGCGGGAGCCACTCCCCGGCTTGCACGGGCTTGCCGTCCACCTTCGCCGCCTTCGGCACGTTCCACCGGTTGCCGACGAGCGCGCCGCCGGCCGCCTCCAGCTCCTCACGGGTGCGGAAGAGCCCGGAGTCGGACGTCATATTGAACAAGCCCTGCTTGAAGCCGACACCCCACGGGTTGCCGTTCGGGTCGCCCTCGCGCACCAGCACGGGCACGCGGCGGTAGATCGCCCTGGTGATCTCGGCGTCGCGCTGCGTGCGGAAGACCGGGCAGGTGCGGGTGTTCGGGTTCAGGAGGGCAATGTCGTCGGCGCTGAGCGTGAAGACCTTGCCGGGCAGGTGCAGGTCCGTGGGGCGGTGGCAGAAGAAGGCGAAGGTCGGCGGCGAGTGGGGAGTGGCGAGTGGCGAGTGGGGAACGGCGGTGAGTGGGGAGCGGCGAGTGGCGAGTGGCGAGTGGGGAGCGGCGAGTGGCGAGTGGCGAGTGGCGAGTGGGGGAGCGGGGGCTCGCATGGTTAGCAGGCTGAACTTGAAGCTGGCATGGACCCCGGGGAATAGCCGGCGGTCGCCGGTGGCGGTTCTCTTCCTTCGGCGCTTGGGTGGGGCCTCTTCTGTGGGCTCTTCTTCGGTCTCGTCGTCGGCGTCTCGCATGCCGTTCTCGAAGTCGTAGAGCGAGACGAGGGCATTCCGGGTCATCAGGTCCGCGAAGAAGTGCTTGGTGGTGTCGTCGGTGGCGATGCCGGAGGGGACGACGATGCCGGCGCGGCCCGCCTCGCCCACCAGGTCGCGCTCCAACTCGGAGAAGACGGCGTAGGTGTTGATCCTGCCGCGGCCACACAGCGGGAACCGGCCGGAGTTGCCGCAGAAGGCTCCGGTAGCGTCGTGCAGTCGCTTCTCCTTTGTGAAGTCCTTGTGCAACTCGGGGTCATTGCGCTCAAGGGCAGCAATCAGGCGCTTGCGTTCCGCACCGGTCTTGGCGGTGGCGATATTCGGCGCCCGAACCGCGAAGAACTCCTTCTCCTTCAGTTCGGTGTGCTCCCAGGGCGGGTTGCCCAGCACCACGTCGAACCCGCCGCCGCCGGCCTCCAGGTCGAAGAGGTCGGGCCAGGCGACCTGGGGGTGGAAGAAGCGGAGCCGTTCGGCCTCGGCCCGGATGGCGGCGTCGACTTTGGGCTCCAGCTTCGTGCCGCTGGTGGTGGCCCAGAGCGTTGCCGTGGTGACCTCGGGCTTGCCGGGCCCCTTGGGCAGCGTGAAGGCGGCGCACCAGGCATCGCAGGTGAGGCGGCGCATCTCGGCGGCCCGCTGCAGCTCCCGGAAGCGGCGCTCCTTCTCCTTGACGCCGGCCAGGCTCTCGTCGCCCATCTGCTCCAGGGCGGCGGCCGTGCGGCGCAGGTTCTGGCCGGCGAAGGCCTCCGGGGCGAAGAGGTTGCCCTGGCCCTCGCGCTCGGACTTGTTCCGCTTCTTCAGCGCGGCGCAGGCGGCCTTGTCGTCGCCCTCGATGGCGTCGTAGGCGCCGTCGGGGATCCCCTCGGCCACCAGCTCCGCAGTGGCGCCCAGCAGCGAGTTGCCTGCACAGATGTGGTGATCGAGGAACGAGAGCGGCTTGCCGGGCTCCAGCGCCTCCATCCAGAGGGCCACCTTGCAGAGCTCCGCGGCCATGGGGTTGAGGTCCACGCCGTAGAGGCACCGGCCGATGACGTCACGCAATGCCCGGCGCGTCTCCGGCGGCGCCGGCTCCTCGTCGCCCGTCCGCACCTGCGCCAGCCTCCGAGCCAACCGGTGCGCCGCCGCGATGAGGAAGTGCCCGGAGCCGACGGCGGGGTCGATGATGCGGAGGGAGAGGAGGGCGTGGGAGGCGAGTAGCGAGTAGCGAGTAGCGAGTGGAAGGGGCGGTGAATGGTGAGTGGGGAGTGGGGAGTGGGGAGTGGGGAGTGGCGAGTGGCGAGTGGCGAGTGGGGAGTGGTGAGTGGTCAGGGGTTGCGGGCTCGCAGGCTGCGTTCCAGGGCCACCAGCTGCCGGCCGAGGATGGTTGTCTCCTGCAGAATCGGCTGGATCGCCTCCTCCGTGCAGAGCCCCACGTCCGCGCTGATGATCAGATGCGTCTCCAGTTCGGTCCTGCTGCCGTTGGCCGTCCGGAGGAACTGCAGCAGCTCCGCCGGGTAGCGTCTGCCCCAGCCCTCGGCGATGTTGGCCGGGATCGAGGCGGCCGCCCTGCGGATCTGCGAGGTCATCCCGAAGGCCTCCTCCCGAGGATACGACCTGGTCAGCGTGTAGACCAGCTTGCAGATCGCCCGTCCCCGCCGCCATACCTCGAGATCGCGATAGCTCTCGATTTCCACGCACCCCACCTCCTCTCGGTGTCTCACCACTCACCACTCGCCACTCACCACTCTCCGCATCCACCACCACTCGCCACTCACCACTCTCCGCATCCACCACCACTCGCCACTCACCATTCCCCCTTCGCCACTCACCACTCGCCACTCGCCACTCACCATTCTCCCTTCGCCACTCACCACTCGCCACTCGCCGCACTTCCGCCAGCCTCTCCTCCACCACCGGGTCCAGCGCGGTGTCGAGTAGGCATTGGATGAGGCAGTCGGGGGTGTAGTAGCTGCCGGTGGATTTGCGCTCGTTGCCGGAGGCGCCTTTGAGTTCGAAGTGGGAGCCGGAGGAGTCGAGGTCGGGGTGGAGCTCGAGGAGGGATTCGTAGACGCTGCCGAGCTCTTCGGAGCCCAGGTTCTTGTAGTCGACGCGGGCGCGGCGGCCTCCCTCTTCGGTGACGGCCAGGCATCGGACGGCCTGGAGGAGGTCGGCGTTGGCGAGGTGGGCGGCGTCGAGGTCCGGGGCGGTCTGGTCGGAGAAGAGGAAGCCTCCGAGGGCGGGGAGGCCCAGCTCGGGGCATCCGCCGTCGCGGCTCAGCATCTGGAGGACGAGCTTGAGCTGGGCGTAGAGGTCGTGGTGGCGCGAGCTGCCATGGAGCCGCTCGGCCAGGAGGCGCAGGCGCTGGGTGGAGTAGTAGGCGTTGTAGAGGCGTCGTGCGGCGTCGGGCGCCTCGGGGTGCAGCAGCACGTTGCGGTCCTCGGCCACGGAGAGGAAGAGGAGCCGATAGACGAGGCGGAGGAGCTGGCGGTAGTACTCCTGCTTGTCCAGGGCGCCGCTTCGCACGCGATCCTGCAGGGCGGTGTTGGCCGGGTGCCGCAGGAAGCCCTGGCCGAGGCTCTCGATGGAGGCCTGCACTCCATCGCGCAGGCTGTCGAGGGCGCGTTTACCCTCCTCCACGGCGGTCTGCGTCCACTGCTCCAGCCGGCACTCCTCGGGGCGCGGCGCGGCGACGCTGGTCTGGTGGCAGAGGAGGTAGAAGAGGCGGAACTCATCGTAGAGGCGGCCTTCGAAAATCGCTTCTAGGTCGAACTCCACCATGGCCTGGCGGGAGAGGCTCTGGCTGTCGCGGAGGATGCGCCAGCGGAGGCCGTTGCTGACGAAGCCCCAGAGGTGTTCGTCGCTGCCGTTGAGGAGGAGCTGAACGATGCCGTGGGGGGTCATGCGGGCTGCGCCGGCGGCGCCGGGCGTCCGGGCGTCGAGGTCCAGGCCGCAGCCCACGAGGTGGATCGGCGTGCGCCCGGCCATATGGGAGACGGGGAAGTCGCGGTCGTCCAGCCGCACCCCCTGGCTTCGGAGGGGATCGAGGGAGCCGTAGTCCAGCGCCTTCATGATCTGGTTGAGCCACCGTGTGCGGGTCATGGCGGCGCCCTGGTCGCCGGGCGCCATCTGCGACCGATGGTGCTGGAAGCTCTGCCACGCGGGCTGCAGGCCGTTCCATGCGCGGCTGGCGGCCTCGCGGATGCGCTCGCCACTGAGGCCGTAGTCGAGGGGCTTGAGCCCCGGCAGCCCGGGGTCCTCGGCATGGATGCGCACGAGGATACTGGGCGGCAGGATGGCGCCTTCGGTGCGGACGGCGGAGAGGCCGAGGGTATCGCGTCGCGCCATCAGTTTTTGCCTCCGTAGGGCTGGTACAGGTAGACCCCGATGATGTCCGGTTCGCCCTGCACTCGGACCTCGCGGGCGGCGTCGGCTCCGGCCAGGGCCTTGCGGACGCGGCGGTGGGCGGCCAGGGCCTTCTCGGCGCGCTCCTCGGCGCACTGCTGCAGGCGGGGCCTCAGGCTCGGCAAGCCCGCCAGGATGGCGCGCACGAACTGCTGGGCCGCTTCGGGCGTCAGGTTGGCCCTGGGTCTGGCGGCCAGCAGCCGCTCGGCCTCCTCGGGCGTGAGCCACTGCGGGTTGGCCGGGGTGCCGCGGAAGCCCACGGTGACGGCCTCCTCGGCCAGCATCTCGCGGCGAGCGGAGACGATCTGGAAGCGGCAGCGGAGCACGAGCAGCGTGGTGAGGACGGTGACGGCGTCGGTGGGCGTGACGCCGCAGCGAGCGGCCACGGCGCCGGGGTCGCCGTCAAGCGCAGCGTCGGCCACGTAGCCGGCCAGGGCTTCGACGAACGGATGGGTTCGCGTGAGGTGCAGGGCGCCCCGGGGCGGAGGCATCTCGAAGGTGGCGGCGAAGGGCTTCTTGTACTGGACCGCGTCGCGCAGGGCCAGGGGGGCGTCGTTCAGGTTCAGGGTGAAGACGGGCTTGTTCTCGGCGGTGCCCTTGTGCGCCAGCACCGCGTCCAGGACGAAGCGGCGGAGGTCCAGCGGGGAGCCCAGAGCCTGCCGGACCGCCTCCAGCTCCGGGGCGACCTCCTCGGCCTTGATGGCGTGCTGCGCAAAGAGCGTGCGGGAGCGCTTCTCCCTTTCGGCGGCGCGGTCCCATTCATCGTTGAGGCCGGCGACCTCGGGCAGGCCGAGCTCGGAGGCGAACGAGAGCTGGGCCGTGTCCTGCGACCCCTTCATCAGGAGCGACTGGAAGATCGCCTCCAGCACCTTCTCGCTGTTCACGGGCACCGGCACGGAGATGCCCAACGAGCCTCGGATGCGCTTGTGCTTGGCGATGAGGATGCCGAGGACAATGCCGTCGACGGGATTGTCCTCGCCGTAGTAGGTCACCACGCGGACCTTCGGCGCAACCTGGCCGAAGCGGTCGACGCGGCCTTCGCGCTGCTCGTGGCGGGTGGGGGACCAGGCGAGGTCGGCGTGGATCACGGCGTCGAACCACTCCTGCAGGTTGATGCCCTCGGAGAGGCAGTCGGTGCAGACCAGCGCCCGTTTGGCATGCTGCGCCAGGTCGGATATCCGGCCTTCGCGCTCGTCGTGGGGGAGATCGCCGGTGACACAGGCCACCTCCACGCCCTTCATGGCGGCGCGGAACTCCTCGGCGATGTACTCGGCGGTGGCGATGTACTTGCAGAAGACGATGGGGCAGACGCCCTCGGCGGTGAGGCCCTTGACGAGGGTGATGAGGCCCTGCAGCTTCCTGTCCTTGGCCCCGCGCAGGCCCTCGGCCATGCGGGCGAACTGAAGGAGGCGCCGCTGCGAGGCCGTGCCGGCGACCTCGGTGTCCGCCGCGGGCGAGACATCGAAGCCCTCGCCGTTCTCATCATCGGTGAGGTCGAGGACGGCCCTTCGGCGGAGCTCCTCGGCCTCGGGCGCCTCCTCGGCGTCGGGTATGCCGGCCCGGCTCTTCAGCGTGGCCACGGCCGCGGCAGGGCTGGAGCTGATGCTGCGCAGGAGGGCCAGCGCCGACCACCAGCGGATGCGCTGCTGGAACTGGGTGCCCGACTTGTCGGCCACGACCTCGCGGGCGTACCGGACCGCCGCATCGAGGAGCTGCCGGTACTCGGGATCGAGGCGGTAGGTGACGTCCTTCTCGAGCCTCTCGGGGAAGGGGGTCTCCTCGCCGAGGTCCTTGCGCCGGCGCTGGACGAAGTGGGCGGCCAGGCGCTCGCGGTGGGCCTTCCGGTGGTCGCCGCTGAGGTCCTCGGGCAGGTCCTTGAACTCGGGCTTGAGCAGCGAGAGCATGGAGCGGAAGGCGAGCTCGTTGCCGCTGTGCGGGGTGGCGGTGACGAAGAGCATGTGGCGGCGCGGGTCCGCCGACAGCCGCTGGAGCAGGTGGAAGCGGAGCTGGGAGCCCATACTTCCCTGCGTGCAGGTGTGCGCCTCATCGACGATGATGAGCGGCGGGCAGGTGCGGACGAAGTCGTCGCGGCGCGTCTGCTGCTTGATGTAGTCCAGCGAGACCACGGTGACCGGGAAGTGCTCGAAGACCGAGGCGCCGGGCGGTACCGCCCGTTCGAGCCGGGTGACCGTGCTTGGCAGGACCAGGACCGGCTCCAGGTTGAACTTGCTGCTGAGTTCGCCCTGCCACTGCTCGGCCAGGTGCGGCGGGCAGAGGACGCAGAGGCGATCGACCTCGCCTCGGGCCAGCAGCTCCTTGGCGATCAGGGCGGCCTCCACCGTCTTGCCGATGCCCACGTCGTCGGCGACGAGGAGCCGCACCGGCGAGAGGCGGAGGGCCATCAGAAGCGGCACCAGCTGGTACGACCGCGGCTCGACGGCGATGCTGCCCAGGGAGCGGAACGGCCCCGACGAGGCGCGGAAGCCGAGCCGCACGGCATCGCGGAGCAGGCGGCCCGAGACGGAGTCGCCCACGCGGCGCGGATCCGGCAGGGCGAACGTGGCGGGCTCGACCTGCTCCAGCGCCGTGACGAGTGCCGTGGCCTCCAGATCGGTGCCGCCCAGGGGCTTGATGTGCAGGACAGATGCGGTGGACTCCGGCAGGACCACCCACTCGCGCCCACGGGCCCGGACCAGCGAACCGGCTGCGAAGCTCATGCCTTCCCTCCGAACAGCGTGGCCTGCGTGGCGATCAGCGCATCCCAGTCATCGGCATGGCCGAAGCGAAGCGTCAGCCATCCGGCGCCCAGCAGCGCCAGGTCCTGGCCGGCGTCGCGCGCCTGGCGCTCCGGGTAGTCATGGGCGGGCCCGTCGATGTAGACCGCCATCTGCGTGGCGCCATGGATGTAGACGAAATCGGGCACCGTCCCGCAGGCCTCGATGCGGTACTGTGCGTGGGTGGGCAGGTTCATGCCGCGCTCGTCGAGGCGCTCCAGCCAGCGGCGCTCCAGGTCCGACTGGCAACGCTTCAGGAGGCTTTCGAGCTTGGCCGAGCGACTGACCCAGCCTACGGACTGCTTCACCGAGGCGCCGCGCAGGGCCTCCAGGAGCGGCAGCGCCTTGTGGCGATCCAGCAGTAGGTGGTCACGCTGGTTGTTGTAGGACATCAGGCAGTCATAGCAGGCCGTGGAGCAGTCCTCGCGCGCCTTGGGGTGGCGCTTCCGGTCCTCCAGCGTCTCCGGGTCGAAGTGGCAGATCTCCAGTGCGGTGGCCACGACCTTGCGGAGCGACGCCGGCTCGTCGATGAGTCTGCGGAGGACCCCCGCGCCCCCTTCGGCGGCCTCATAGAAGAGGATCTGGCGGCGGACATCGGCGGAGGGCATGGGCTCGGCCGCCAGCTCCGAGTCCTCGATCTGGAAGACGGCCAGGATCGCGGACTTGAGCGCCGCCTGAAGGCTGGCGATCTCCTCGTCAGCGAGGGTCTCCTGCCAGGCCAGTACCAGCACGTTGCGGCGATCCTCGACGTAGGGCACGACACGCTCAACGCGATGCCCCGCCGCCTCGCCGGCCTGCTCCATGAGGGTGTTGGCGCCGGGTTCCGAGAGCCAGCGCCCCTTGTCGACATCCAGCTGGTAGCCCCGGACTCCCTTGACCTTGCGGCGGTTCCAACCGAGGTTCACTCGCCAGATGGTGGCGGCCTGGGCGTAGGCGAGGTGCGCGAGGCAGGCGCCGTCCTGCGTGGCAATCTCGGCTGAGAGGCACTCGTCGTCGCCGGACCGGCGGTCGAACCGCAGCCCCGTGCGGATCTCGTAGCCCTGGCGCATCCGCTCTTCCTCGTCGCAGGTGATGCGGTCGCGGCGGCGCAGGACGGCGGCCTCGAGCCGGAAGAGCCCGCTGAGCGTGTCCTCGGCGGTGAACTCCCGACAGCAGTGCTCGCAGACCGAGACCGTCCCGGCCCCATCGCCGGCGTGGAGGTAGCCGCACTCCGTGCAGAGCTTGGCGGTACGGGTAACGAGCTTGCCGCCCTCCGAGCGGGCCGCCGTGGGCATTGGGATACGGTCCACCAGGTAGCGCGAGCCCTCATGGTAGACCACGGCGCCAGGGCCGAACTCCGAGATGGCGAGGAAGCGGGGGCGCGAGAGGTACTCATCCTTGCCTCTGCGCGCCGGGATGTAGGCGGAGAGGGGTAGGCGCGGGAAGTTGTAGCCGGGCACGAAGCCCTCGCCGGCCAGGTAGCGGTAGGCGCCGAAGTCCGCATACATCTCGGAGGCGGGGTCAGTGAGCAGGTTCATCTGAGCCGTGGCTTCGGCGCGCAGGCGCTCTGCCAGCTTGCGGGCATCGGGGCTGGCGCTGTGGTCCAGGGCGGCATCGGCCGACCGCTTGGCCTGGTCGAATGCGCCGCGGTAGAGGTTCCGCCAGCGGTCACAGGCCCGGTCGAAGGCCAAGGGTATCTGGGCGATGGTGTCGTCCAGCCACCGGTCCTTATACCAGGAGGCGTGCTGCAGCTCCGGCCCGATGGCGTCCAGCATCACCCTTGCGCGCTCACGCGCCCTGCCCCGCACGGCCGTGTCGGCCAGGACGTCGCTGACGGCGGGCTGCAGCGCCAGCGTGGGGGGCACGCCGGGGAGGTCCAGGATGCGGTCCGTGAGGGAGCTCCCCAGGTCGAGCCCGGCCTCGGTGAGCCATACCGCATGGACGTGGGCCCGGACCAGGTCCTCATTGGCCAGATCGAGCCGGGGCGGCGCCACCGCGCCGGAGACCATCTGCTCCGGCCTGCGGAAGTAGTACTGGTCGTGCGGGCTGCCCGCCGTGCAATAGGTGTAGACCAGAGCCGGCTGCCCGCTGCGCCCGGCCCGGCCGCTCCGCTGGGCGTAGTTGGCAGGCGTGGGCGGCACGTTGCGCATGTTCACCACGCTCAGGTCGGAGATATCGACCCCGAGCTCCATGGTGGGCGAGCAAAAGAGGATGGGCAGGGCGCCCGACCGGAAGGCCTCTTCGCGCTCCTGCCTCTCGACGGTGGTCACCTGCGCGGTGTGCTCTCGGGCGCGGATGCCCTTGAGGGTGAGCGCCCGGTCGCGGTAGAAGCGCTCGAAGAAGGCATTGCGGGTCCTGCGGGGCGCCTCCTCCGGGTCTGCAGCCACCCAGACGAACACGTCGGCATTGAGTTGCAGGGCGTCGGCTTCCGGTACAGGCCGGCTCTTGCTGAGCATGCCGGCCTCGATGAGCACGGCGGTCAGGTCCTCGATGACCTTGCCGACCTCGTCGGTGGCCAGTTGCGCATGCAGGTGCGGGAAACGGCTCGGTTGCCGCAGCCACATACCATAGCCGCTCCGCGGGGTGAGGGCGATGTCGGTCCGCTCCTCGCTGGAGGGGCCACCCACCAGCCAGCCGAAGGCGCCGCTCTCCATGCGAAAGGCCTCATCGTCCGAAAGCGCCCATGGCTCCTTGAGGTGCTGCGAGCTACGCCGCCTGATCTGCTCGTGGTAGTCCGGGTCCAGGTAGTCAACCTTGATGGCGAGGCGCCTGCGTAGCCTCTCCAGCAGTTCGTAGGCGACCATCTGCCGGCACTGCGGCGTGGCCGCCTCCAGGGCCTCGTGCGTGCCGCTCCAGCGGGCCTCGTCGGCGCAGACGAACTCGAGGTCCGGGTAGGCGATGCGCACCAGTCCCACCTGCTCAAGGTTCGGCGCGTTGATCCGCCAACCCCGGCGAAGGTCGCGGTAGATGCGGTACCCAAGCACATCGAGCAGGGCCTTGCGCTTCTCGGTGATCTGGCGCGGGAGGTTGCTCACCTGCTGGGCGTAGTCCTCCTGCTGCAGGTCCAGCCGCTCGGCAACCTGCTGGGCGACGTGGTCGTGTGTCAGGCCCTCCTCCCCGGCGCGCTCGGCGGCGGCGTAGATGGCGGCGCGGATCATGCCGACATCGACGAAGTCGTTCAGGTGACCCGCCTGCAGCGAGGCGTCCTGGCGGTTGTCCGTGAAGGAGAGGAGCTTGCGGTTGGCGGCGCCGCGGCGCTGCAGGTAGTCCACGGTCGCGAGGCCCAGCGTCGTGGTGGCCGTGCTGCGGCCCTGCATGCCGAGGATGCTCAGTTTGCTGATCTCGGACTCACGCGTGGAGTATGCGGCCCGGCACTCGGGGTTGAGGCAGAGCGAGAAGGGCACGGGGATGAGCCATGCGTTCAGGTCTCCTCCCAGCTTGCCGCTCTCGCTGATGCGAACCTGAAGCGGCATGCACTTCTCGCGGCTCTTCTTGAGGCGCCCACCGCGGGAGGCGTCGCGCCAGTCATCGGGAACCATCTCGTGGAGGTCGACGCCTACGCCCGGCGGTGGGATGTAGACGTAGGTCGCCGTGTCGCCCTCGTCGAGCGGCCGCTCATGCAGCATACGGGGCACGAGGACGTTCGGCTCCTCCGTGCGCACCTGGTCGGTGGCGATGTAGTAGTGCTGGCCGCACTGGCGGCAGAAGCACATGGGGTAGAGAGGCCGATCGGCGCTGCGTGGATCGGTCTTCTGGCCGTCCAGGGTGAGGAAGCGATCGGCGCCGATGCCCAGGCTACCGAAGACACCCAGGCCGGGCGACAGGAACTGGTGCAGCCGCGATACGAAGGGACGCGGCCCATCGGACTGGGGCAGCGCCGCGGCGCCCAGCAGGTGTGACACCACGGCGGCTTCGGCGGCTTGCGTTGTCCCTCCGATCGTTTCGGCCAGCTTGGCGGCCACGCCACCCTCGCCATAGAGCGCGCGTGGCACCGCGCGGACGAGAGTGCCCTCGTCGTCCTTGTCCAGCCCCACCTTGTGCTCGAGCCAGACCGTGAGCGGATGCTCCCTGAAGCCGTCCAGGGTCTGCGGCACTGCGGCTCCGATGGTTGAGCCAAGCCTCTGCGTGAAGGCGTCGCTGCTCGTGTCCTCCGGCGGGCTGAACGGCCGCAGGGTCTCACCGATCACGTGCGCCGGATGCACCTGATCACCGAAGAGGCGGCTCGCGACCTCCGCCACGGCCTGGCGCCGCTGCGCAGCCGACCCTTCCGTGGCCATGGTGGCAGAGGTTCCGATGCACTGGATGTGCGGGGAGCCCGAGATATCGCGCAGGCGGCGCATCAGCATGGCCACATCGGAGCCCTGCCTGCCGCGGTACGTGTGGAGCTCATCCAGGACCACGAACTGCAGGTTGCGCATGGCGTTCACAAGCTCGCGCTCGTAGGGCCGCGTGAGGATCAGCTCCAGCATCATGAAATTGGTCAGCAGGACGTCGGGTGGCGAGCTGCGAATCTCGTCGCGGGCAGGCCCACGCTGCTGACCCGTATACAGGCTGTACGTTACCGGCGGCGGCGCGGCGCCCACCCGAAGGTACTTGTTGAGCTCGCCCTCCTGCGAGTTGGCGAGGGCGTTCATCGGGTAGACGACCACGGCCCGAATGCCGCTTCCGGACCCGGCGCGCAGCACATGGTCCACGATGGGGAGCATGTAGCAGAGGCTCTTACCCGAGCCCGTGCCGGTGGTCAGCACCATGTTGTTGCCGGCCCTGGCCACTTCGATGGCCTGAACTTGGTGCCGGAACAGCCGGAGTGGCGAACCGACCGGGTCGGCCGCGGTCCTGCCCCGGCGGAAGATGGCCCCGCACTGACGATGGAGGGTGCCACGTTCGGCCAGTTCGTCGACCAGGTCGCCGGGCTCGAAGGTGGGGTTGATCTGCAAGAGCGGCTCCGGCCAGAGGGCGCCGCGGTCGAGCTCCCGTTGGAGGAACGCTCGGATATCCGGGTCAGCGATGTTGAGGAAGCTCTCAACATAGTCGCGGAAGTCAGTCACCAGCTGCTTGCGAAGCTCAAACAAGGGTGTGCCTCCACTCAACTTGGCGTGCTACAGAGGGCGCAGGGCGCCACTGGCGTCCCGGCGTACACATTTCGGCACAGGTGTAGTAGGTTCCTGCACGGATGGGCCAGAACCTTCCGATCCCCAAGCGGGCGCCGGTAGCGGCACCACGGCCGCGTGCCGGCGGCGCCGGAGACCAGTTTGCGAGAGGCGCTCTCCTCGCGTGCGCGCGCGCATGCACACTTCGGGTCGGCCGGATGCCGACTGCAGTCGGGCCGAGGAGCGGCGCATTGGCCGCCGCTGCGATCTCAAACTAACGATTGTAGTGATAAGTCGTCCGTTACGACATGGGTCGTTTCGAGATAGTCATTTCTACTCGCCCGTGGCCGGCCCGAAGGGGTCGTGCTCGTCGCAGTAGTAGCCGATGGTCGGGGTTGCCCGGCAACGGCCGTGGGCGCAGACTCGCAGTGGCGCGGACGGTGCCGGCCGGACTGGCGCGCGACGACGCGACGACGGCTGCTCTCCTGGCGTTTCAGGCCGGCATGGGCGGTGGCGCCGCCGCCCATGCGGTCAAGGTTATTACGATGCACCAACCACAGGAGTGATCATCTTGGCGTCTTCACGGAACGAATCCACCTGCGGTGTGTATTCCTTCAGCGCCCATTCCCAGACTGTGCCGGTCCTGAAGCTCTGCACGCCAAGCCCCTTCTTGGCGCGGTTCAGCGTTGCCGACGCGATGCCGGCCTGCTTGGCTTGCTCCTCTACCCTCTTGGCGGTGACCGGTCCGTCGGCAAGCAGGGCGCGAAGGAAGTCCTGGGCAGTGTCGCTGGGAGCCTCCTTCGCCGTTGACAGGATCTGGTCAGCGGTGAGGTCGCACTCGCCCAGCCATTCGATCCGCGCCGATCCATTCGACGGTAGCACCTTGTACAGCAACGTGCGGACCTCTGCTGCCGCGTTGCACTTGGTCATGGCAAACGCTCGACGGCTCTTGTCGTCCGGATCAACGCCGACGGTAAACACGAACCGCGCTGCTCCCGTGAACGCGATGCTGCCGCCTCCCCGGTAGAGTGCCGATGCCCCAGCCCCCTTGTTGAGGTGTCGCACAGCGAGGACGGCGCACCCGGTGCTAGTCGCGATCTCACGCAGCTTGGCCAGGATGACGCGCACCTCGTTGTCGCGGTGCGTGTCGACGGCGGGCAGGAACTCCGTGAGCGGGTCAATGACGAGCAGGTCGGCTCGCACGTTACGTACGGACACCTCCAGCTCGTCGGCGTCTGCAGACAGATCCCAGCGTGCGCCATCGGGTTTGGGCCTGATCAGGAAGACGCGTCTTGCGATAGCGCCTGCCGCATCGAGGCGGGGCTTCTCGGTATCCTCTGCATCGTCCTCACCGGTCAGGAACAGCACCCTGCACTGCGGGGCGGTGGCGCCGTCCGGCATGCGGTCGCCCCGGCTCAGTCGGGCTGCTATGTCCATTGTGATGAGGCCTTTGCCCTTGCCGGGGTCACCCTCAATGAGAGTGATCTTGCCACGTGCCAAGTGGTTTGGCCAGATCCAGTCGATCAGCCGCGCGTCGATCTCCGCGAACGATCGGATTGGCGCGAGTCGAGTGCCGGATCCCTGTGTCGCGGCTACCCTCGAGCGGACATATGAGGTCGCCGTGCCGACATTGCCGGTCAGTTCCAGCAGCAGATCGACGAGGGCATTAGCAGACTCGACGCCGCCGCCTTCGTGTTCGACGGCGGCCCTGATGGCCTTGCCGGCTGAAGTCTCGATGCTGGGGTGTGTGGTCCCTGGAATCAGGAGACCCCGCCCTTATGTAGCGCGATGGCGAAGTGGAGGCCCTGCCCGATCTGCCATGTGCACCATACCTTCTTAGCGAGGTGCTCTTCCCAGTCTTGCTCGTTGAGCAGCCGGTCGAGCTCGATGTAGTAGTCCTGTTCCTCAAGGACGAGTTCGCCATCGATGACACGCCACGGGGATATCAGGGTGTTGATGGCATCGCGACATTTCAGTACGTGCTTGTAATCACTGTGTGTAGTTTCAAGCGAATGAAAGACATATAATGTGTAGTACATTATACTATCCATCTTTCGTGTCCCCGCACAGAGGTGCTTCATACCTCAGACGCGGGTCGCTGGACATGGACCCGGCGGGCGAGCCGGGCCCGGTGATGTGTGATCGGCCGTTCACGCTCTCGGCAACTCGGAGCCGGCGGACGCCGTTCCGAATATGAATGTGGTTGCGTTGACGCGATAGACACGCGCCAGCGCTACCGCGAGGCCGTAGGACGCGCCCCCGCGCGCCTCTATGGCTCTCAGGTATCCGTCAGTCACTCCAACTGCACGCGCTGCCTGTGCAACCGTCAGGCCGGCGGGAACGCGTGCGGCACGGTACGGGCCAGCGGGCGGCGGATCGCCCTTGCGTCGAGGCCGCCTCATGGCGTGGTGGGTTCACTCGCCGACATCGACCGGGAGTCGAGCCACATGCGCACGGCATCGCGCACCAGGTGCGAGCGCGAGTCGGCAAGCCCGGCATCGACTGCGCGGTTGATGGCGCCACTTAGGTCGTCGGGCATGAGGATGGCCCTGAGCTCCTGCTTCCGCCCTCGGCGCACGGGGCGGTCAGGCTTCCTGCTCTGCATCTGATGATCTCCTTTCCCATCAAGGGAGGCTAGAATCGAAGCAGGCCCGGCCCCCGCGACCTTGGTAGATCGCGAAGACCGAGCCTGTTTTCGACTAGGCCCCCGGCGGACCGGGGGCGGCTCACGGGCTGGCTTGTTGCCAGGGATCCGCTTGCCGGCTAGAGGCCCCTATGTTGGGGGTCGCATGGAGTCATGATACCACATGTAGTGAGATTCTAGTATCCTTGCCACATTCACACTCATGATCGTGTGTTACAAACGTTACAACTTGTCACGAAACGAACCTTTTTGTGACGTTTAACTGGACCTCGTGATGATGCGGCGTCGTGCTCATTTGGCGCCCTTCTTCATGAGGCGCTCGACGGGGCTGTACATGCGATGCTGCGTGGCGACGTCGGCGTCTGCGATCTGTGAGTAGCGGCGCGTCTGCTTGAGGTCGGTGTGGCCGTGCATCTTCTGCAGCGTGAACGTGTTGCCGCCGGCGCGCAGGAAGGAGATGGCGGCATAGTGCCTGGCTGTGTGCGGAGAGCAGCGGACGCCAGTGATGCCGGCCTCTTCGCCGAGGCGCTCCACGATGTGGTAGAGGGCATTGGTGGTGAGGTGCCCGCCGCGCTCCGACGCGAAGACGGGTTCCGAGGAGTCCCGGCGCCCTGTCTTCAGGTACGCCCAGAGAGCCCGTGCAACCGCGGCGCCGAAGCATACCTGCCGCCTCTTGCCGCCCTTGCCCTCGACGGTGGCGGTGCGCTGCGAGAGGTCCAGGTCGCCGATGGTCAGGCCGCACAGCTCGGATGCACGCAGGCCCGTGTCGAAGAGCATGAGGAGCGCGGCGTAGTTCCGCGGGCCCAGCTTCGACTCCTTGGCAGCGTTGAGCAGCGCGTTGGCCTGGTCGTCGGTGAAGGGCTGCACTTCGTCGGGGCGGTCGACCACGGCGCCGACGCGGGCCATGGGGTCTACGCCGAGCTGGCCGTCCTTGACGAGCCACCGGAAGAACGTGCAGAGGTGGCGGCGGTAGGTGGCGATGGTGCCCGGCTTGGGCGCCTTGAACCGGTTGACGTTCTTGGCGTTGCCGAAGCGACCGTCAGCGTCACGGTGGCCGCGTGTGAGGTAAGCCATGAAGGCGCGGAGTTCGTTGGTGCCGCACTCCTGCACGCCCTGTTCCTTGAGGAACCAGAGCAGCTTGCCGGTGACGAGGCGGCGCAACGCGATGGTAGCGGGGGAGTGACTGCTGATCTCACAATCGAGCAGCCAACAGGAAACGTGCCGATCCAGTTCGTCGATCGGCACGAAGTCCCGCGTTGGGGAAGTAAGTTGCCAGTTCTGCATTCAGCCCTCCTGAACGGGGGTTCCAGGAAGGCGTCCGCCGGTAAGTAAGTTGCCAGTTTGAGCGTGAAACTCGTAAGACTGGAGCGGGAGACGCGCGGACCGGCCTATAGGGCCGGTCTGTTTGCGTTTCTGGGCTGGGTCGCCTGCCCGTCCGGCCGCCTGTGCACGGCTTCGCCCTTGCATCGTGTATCGTTATGCATACACCACGAGGACCGGAGGCCGCCCGTGAACCGATCGCGCCTGACAGGGCTGATCGCCGCTGTCCATACACCGTTCCACTCCGACGGGTCGCTCAACATCGGCGCTGTTTCCGGTCAGGCTCGGCGGCTGGCCTCCACTGGGGTCCGCGGCGTGTTCGTCACGGGAACGACAGGCGAGGGGCAATCGCTGACGCTGGACGAGCGGCGCGCCATGGCCGAGGCCTGGGCCGAGCACGGGGCCGCCGAGCGGCTCGATGTCATTATGCAGGTGGGCGCAAACTGCCTGGCCGACTCGCGGGCCCTGGCCGCTCACGCCGAGGGGCTCCGGGTCCGGGCGATCTCGGCGGTGGCGCCCTCCTACCACAAGCCGCATACCGTGGCCGCACTGGCGGAGTGCAGCCTGCGGATTGCCGAGGCCGCGCCCGTTACGCCGTTCTACTACTATGAGATCCCGGCGTTCACCGGGCTGACGATCCCCACCACAGCCTACTTGGAGGCGGCTCTGGAGCGCATCCCCAGCTTCGTGGGGCTGAAATACTCCTGTCCCGATCTCATGCAACTACAGGAAGTGCTGGCCACCGGCGACGGTGCGCTGGACGTCCTCTTCGGCGTGGACGAGCAACTGCTGGCGGCGCTGGCGCTGGGTGTGCAGGGCGCCATCGGGGCCACCTACAACTTCGCCGCCCCCATCTTTGAGCGCATCCTGGAGGCCTATGCCGCCGGCGCGCTGGAGGGCGCCCGGGCGCTGCAACTGCTGACGGTGCGCATGGTGAGGATCATCCTCCGCTACGGCGTCGTGCCCGCCACCAAGGCCATCATGCAGATGATCGGCATGCCCGTGGGTCCGCCCCGGCTGCCCTATGCGCCGATGTCTCCCGCTGAGCTCGCCGAGATGGAGCGTGACCTGCGGGCGATCGGCTTCTTCGAGCATATCGCCCGGTAACCGGCGGGAAGGAGGCGTCCAGCCCATGACCAGCCGCCAGAGGTTCACGGCCACAATGGTCGGGGAGGGCGCCGACCGGCCGCCGCTGTTCGATGAGGGCATCCGCGACGAGGTGCTGGCGCAGTGGCGCGAGCAGGGCCTGCCACCCGACGCCGACCTCGCCACGCTGGTTCGCCACGACCGCCGCGAGCGGCTGGAGGTCGACTTCTGGTCCCGCCCGGCGCTGGAGCATCCTGTTGAGACGGCTGACGACCTGCGCGAGTTGCGGCGGCGGCTCGACCCGGCCGACCCCGGCCGCCTGCCCGCCGATTGGGCCGCCCGCGTGGCCGGCTTGCGCGACCGCGAACAGACGCTGGAGCTCTACGTCCATTCGGGCTTCTTCCTGACCAACGGAGCCGGCGCCTGGGACAAGGTCGCCCGGCTCCTCTTCCGTACCCACGACGACCCCGGGCTGGTCCGGGCGGTGATGGAGGCCCATGCCGAGTGCGCGGCGGCGCTCGTCCGGCGCGTCCTGGCCGACGTGGAGATCGACTACGCCACCTTCTCGGAGCCCATCAGCGGCCCGGACCGTCCGCTCATCGGCCCCGCCATGTTCCGCCGGCTCTCCCTTGCCACCTATGATCTGCTGCTCCGGGCCCTGCGCGAGGGCGGCTGCCGCACGGTCGTCTTCCAGACCTACGCCAACAGCCGCGCACTGCTCCCGGCGGTGGTTGGAGCCGGGTTCGACTGCCTCTGGGCCGTGGAGTCGACTCCGGGCTCCATGGACTATCCTGAGATTCGCCGCGAGTTCGGCACCGGGCTACGCCTCATCGGCGGCATCGACCTGGACTGGCTACGCTCGCCTCCCGCGGAGGTCACCCGCCGGATGGAGGCACTCCTTCCGCCGCTTCTTGCGCAGGGAGGCTACGTGCCACTGGCAGACGGGCGTGTCCGGCCCGACATCCCGCTGGAGGCCTACCTCCACTACCGGGCAGAGCTGGAGCGGCTCACCGCATAGGCGACGCGGCTCGAGCATGGCCCCGGTGTTCAGGAGCCATGCTCGAACCGAACCGCCTCAGTCCGCGACCGCCTGCGGCCGCGCCCTGCCCTGCAGCAGCAGATAGACGGCCGGCAGGACCAGTAGCGTGAACAGCGTCGATGTCACCAGTCCGCCCACCATCACCACGGCGAGCGGGCGTTCGATCTCGGCTCCCACGCTCTTGCTGAGCAGGATGGGCAGGAGCCCGAGCGCGGCGCACGCGGCCGTCATCAGCTTGGGCCGCAGCCGCTGGACGCTGGCCAACCGAATCGCCTCCGGCTGCGTGCGCCCCTGTTCGACGAACTCGCGGGTCTGCGTCAGGAGCACGAGGCTGTTCTGCACCGCGATCCCGAAGAGCGCGATGAAGCCCACCGCCGATGAGACGTTGAGCGTCTCGCCGGCGAACAGCAGCGACACCACGCCGCCCACGAAGGCGCTGGGCACGGTGGCCAGGATGATGCCCGCCTGCCCGGCGGAGCCCAAGGCCAGGTAGAGCAGGATGAAGACGACCACCAGCGCCACTCCGGTGGCCAGCGCCAGGGATCGCATGGCGCGCTGCTGGCTCTGGTACTGCCCTCCGAAGACGACGGTGTAGCCCGCCGGTAGCTTGAGGGCCCGGACGCCCGCCTTGATGTCCCCCACCACGCCGGAGAGGTCGCGGCCCTGGATGCCGGCGTCGATGCTGACCCGCCGGCTCATGGCCTCGCGCCAGATCACGTTGGGTCCCTCGGTCAGCGTCACCGAGGCCACCTGCGCCAACGGCACACGCGCCCCCGATGGCGTATCCAGGAGGAGCCGGCCGATCGCGTCGGCGTCCGCCCGCAGGTCATCCCGGTAACGGACGTGGACGCCGTAGCTCCGTTGCTCCTGCCAGACCTGGGTCAGCTCCTCGCCGCCTACCGCCAGGCGCACGAGTTCCGAGACCGCCCCCACCGAGACGCCATGGCGGGCGGCGGCCCTGCGGTCGATCCGCACCTGCAGTTGCGGGATGCCGGACGCCTGCTCCATGCGGACGTCGGCCACGCCGCGTGTGCTTCGGACGAGCTCCTCAAGCTTGCGGCCATACTCCGTGAGGACGCTGATATCCGGGCCGAAGAGCTTAACCTGCAGCGCTGCAGGCGTGCCCTCCATGCTCTCGTCGATCTTGTTTTGCAGCGGCTGGCTGAACGAGACCGCCACACCGGGAATGCCCTCGAGCTTCTCGCGAACGGCCTTCAGCGTCTCCTCGCTGGGGCGTGACCGCATGCCCTTGGGCTTGAGGTTCACGAAGAGCTCGCCTGAGTTCACAGGCAGCACGCAGCCGATGGCCCGCTCTGATCGGCCGTTGCGCTTCACGGTCTCCACGATGTCCGGGTCCGCTCTGAGCGCCGCGTCCACCTGACCGGTGATGCGGTGGTTCTCCTCCAGGGAGGTCTCGGCCGGCGTGACGGTGGAGACGAACCACGAGCCTTCATCCAGCTTGGGCATGAAGTCTCGGCCGATCCTGGTTGCCGCCATGCCTGCAGGAACCAGCGCGACCAGCGCGAGGGTCAACACGGCCCACGGCCTGGCCAGCGCCCGCTCAAGCAGCGGCACGTAGCCGACCTTGAGCCATCGCACCAGCGCCACCTCTTCGGCGGCCCCGCCCTTGCCGGGCCGGAGCCACCGCGACGCCAATACCGGCGTGAGGGTCAGCGACAGGGCCAGGGCCACCAGCATCGCGGCCGCCACCGTGATGGCCAACGGTTGGAAGAGGAGGCCTTCGATCCCGCCCATCATGAAGAGCGGCAGGAAGACCGCGATGATGATCAGCGTCGCGAAGGCGATCGGACGCGAGACGGCGATGGCCGCCGACCGCGCGACGGCGTCATGGTCATTCGGCGCGCCGGCGCTCGTCGTCCCGCTGTTGAGCCGGTGGTGGATGTTCTCTACCATGATGATGGAGGCGTCCACCATGATGCCGACCGCGATGGCCAGGCCGCCCAACGAGAGCGTGTTCAGCCCCACGCCCATCTGCCGCATGATCACGCCGGCGATGAGTACCGAGACGGGCAGCGAAAGCGCCACAATCAACGTGCTGCGGAAGTGCCCCAGCAGCGCCAGCAGGACCAGGACCACCAGCACCCCGCCGAGGAGGATGGCCCTCTGGACCCCGGCCAGCGACTCACGGATCAGGTGCGTTTGGTCGTAGTAGGGCGTCAGGCGGATACCCTTGGGCAGCGTGAGCCGCATGTCGTCGACGGCCTTCTCGATGCCCTCGACCACCTGGACGGTGTCGGCGTTCGGTTGCTTGATGACGAGGGCCACCACGGTCTCTTTGCCGTTTCGTGTGGCGATGCCGCGTCGGATGGCCGAGCCCTCGCGCACGTCGCCCACGTCCCGGAGGAAGAGCGGCGTACCGTTCCGCTCGGCGATCACCGTGTCACCGATGTCGGCGGCAGACTCGTAGCGCCCGACGCCCCGGACCGTGTACTCCGTCGGCCCGGTGCTGAGGAAACCGCCCGAGGCGTTCTCGTTGCCGTTCCGGACCGCCTGCTCCACGTCGCTCAGCTTCACGTCGTGGGCCTGGAGGCGGCGCGGGTCCAGCGTGACGCGATACTGCCGGACCTCCCCGCCCATGGCCAGCACCTCGGCCACGCCGGGCACGGTGAGAAGGTTGTAGCGCACCTGCCAGTCGGCGATCTCGCGGCGCTCCATCAGCGGCAGGTCGCCCTCCACCGCCAGCTCATACACCTCGGCCAGGCGGGTCGTGGCGCTGCTGAGCGTGGCGGGCTCGGTGCCCGGAGGAAGCTGCGCGGCGACCTGGGCCATGCGTTCGCTGACGAACTGCCGTGCGCGCCAGAACTCCGACTCGATGTCGAACTCCACCACGACGGAGCTGAGCCCCTGGCTGGTCTGGCTCCGTATGCGCTGCACGCCGGGCAGGCCGTTCATGGCCGCCTCCATGGGCCGGGTGATCAGGCTTTCGATCTCCTCCGGCGCCATGGCCTCGTTCTCGGTGACGATGGTGAAAACAGGAATAGTGATGTCTGGGTACACGTTCCGCGGCATGGCCTGGTAGGCCGTGGCGCCGAAGATCGCCGCCAGGGCCACCAGGAGCGCCACCACCGCCTTGTGCCGGAACGAGCCGCGGATGAGCGCCTCGATGAGCCCGCCTTGCTGGGTGTTCATTGCGCCGCCTAGTGGTCGGTGCAGCCGGCCTTCAGTTGCCCGCTGCCCATGGCGCTCTTGATCTGGAGCTGCCCCTGCACCACCACCTGCGTGCCCGGCTGCACGCCGCTCAGGATCTCCAGCCGGTTGCCCAGCAGGGAGCCCGTCGTCACCTCCAGCCGGTCATAGGCGCCGCACGCGTTGGTCCCGGCCTTCTGGTCCTCAGGGCACTCCATGCAGGGCGTGTAGACGACCTTCTTGCCGGCATCGTCGAGGACGGCCTGCCGGGGCACCAGGACCGTACTGCCCCTCCGCGCGGTGAGAAGTGAGACGTTGGCGAACATGCCCGACCGGAGGCTGCCTGCCGCGTTGGCCAGGACCAGCCGCACACGCGCCGTGCGGCTATCAGCGTTCAGCATGTCACCCACCGATTGCACCGAGGCAGCGAAGACCCTCTCCGGCTCCGAGTCGAAGCGTACCTCCGCACGCTGCCCGAGCCGGACCCGACCCATGTCGCGCTCGAAGAGGTCAGCCTCCACCCAGACGGTGCTGGTGTCGGCGATGGCGAAGAGCTCGTCACTGGGCTCGGCCATCTGGCCCACGTTGGTCTGCCGTGCGACGATGCGCCCTGTGATGGGGGCCGTCACCGCCATCGTGTCGCCCGAGCCCTTCGGGTCTGCTCCCATGGACCGGATCCGATCCTCGGCGGCCTGCGTATCGAGCCGCGCCGCGTCAACGGCCGACCTCGCGGTCATCAGGGCGCGGGTATCCAGCATCTTGCCCTTGTGGAGCTTCTCTTCGCGGCCCACGAAGCGGTCGGCGATATCGGCCTGCGAACGGGCGCGCTCAACGGAGCCCTCGGCCCCGGCCAGGCGCGCTCGCGCCCCGTCCAGCGTGGCGGTGTCGCGGCGGAACTCGGCCTCGGCGGTCTCGAGGTCCTGCCTCGAGAGGATCGTGTCCGAGAAGAGCTCCCTGGCGCGCTCCAGCCGGCGGCGACACTGCGTCAGCTCGCTCTCGGCCCGGGCGATCTCCGCATGGCACTGGGCCACCTCGCCCTTCGCATCGGCCAATGCGCCCTGCGCGACGAGCGTCGCCGTGCGCGCCTCTTCGAGTTGCCGATCGGCCACGGCTCCCAAGCCTACCATCCGGCTCTCCTGATCCAGCGAGCGGCGGCACGCGTCCAGGCGGCCCTGGGCCTGGCGCAACTGGGCGCGGGCCTCGGCAAGGGCCACGCTGGAGATGACGGCGAGCGTCTGCCCGCTCCGCACCGGCGTGCCCAGTGTGCCGTACGCGTCGATCACCTTGCCCTCGATGCGCGGGCTCACCTTCACCAACCTCTCCGGCGGGATGGCCACCCGGCCGGTGAGCGCCAGCGTCTCCCAGCCTGGGCCGGCCTCGGCGCGTTGGGTCATCAGGCCCTGTATCTGCAACGGCTTCGCGGCCGGCTCGACATCCTTCTCCGCAGCCCCGGCGGCGGGCAGGACACGGGCTGATGTGGTGAAGTGATAGGTTGCGGCGGCGGACACGGCCATGGCCGCCAGGATCATGATCGTCGTGGTGCGGTTCATCGCGTCTCCTCCGTGCTCTCTTTCGGGGCCATCGGCGCACCCGACGCCCATTCCAGCAGCGCCTGCGCCCGGGCCAGGTTCGTCAGCTCGTCCACATACTCGGCCCTGACGGCGCCGAGGGTCCGCTGCGCCTCCAGCACCTCCAGCAGGCCCGTGGCGCCCCGCTCGTAGCCCTTCTGGGCCAACGCGGCCAGCTGCTCGGCCCGGGGGATGATCTCATCGCGGTAGGCTCCTGCGGAGGCGGCCGCCGCATCGGTGGCTCGGCGGGCCGTGGCCGCGTCGGCCTCAACGCGTGCGCGCACGCCGTCGCGCTCCATCTCCTGTCGCCGGGTTTGCGTGCGCAGCCGCTTCGCCTCGGACCTCGCCGCTCCCCAGTCCACCAGAGGCAGGCGGATCAGCGCCGCGGCGCCGCCGACCCCGCGAAGGGTCTCCATCCGGGCCTGCACGGCGATATCGGGGCGCTTCTCGGCCGAACGTAGCTCCTCCTGCGATCGACTTGCCAGGAGGCGGGCATCGGCGGCGGCCAGTTCGGGCCGCACGGCGAGGCGAGTCGGGACGGATGCCGCTGTCGGAAGCGGGTCGGACGCTCGGACAGCGGCGCCCGGCGTGCGCTGGAGCAGAAGGTTGAGCGTAGCCCCGGCGTCGGCCAGCTCCAGCTCCGAGCGCGACTGCGCCTGGCGGGCTCGCGCCATCTCGACCTCGGACTTCACGATCTGCGAGCCCGGCGCCGACCCGACCTCCACCTGCCGGAGCACGGCCCGGTGGAGGTCGGCCAGACGGGCGGAGTCCTCGCGGCGCAGGCGAAGCCGCTCCTGCGCGCCGGCAAGCGCCCAGTACGCCTGCCGAACCTGAAGGAGGAGGTCGCGCTCAGAAGCCACAGCGTCCAGTTGGGCCGCCTTGGCGTCGTGGCGGGCAACGCGGGCACGGATAGCGCGGGCGCCGTTAAGCTGCAGTTCCTGAACCACCTCAAGCTCGGCGTCGCTGCCGACGCGCCCGATGATGGGCGGACCCAGCGTGATTTCCGGGGCCGGGAGGCTACCGGCGGCCTGGGCCGCGTGCACGGTCGACTCGGCGGCCAGCCGCGCCGACGCGAGGGATGTGTTGTGCTTGAGCGCCAGACGCTGGGCCTCGGCGAGGCTCAGCTCCTGGGCGCACAGGGGAGCGCAGGCCAATACGGCGAGTGCCGTCGCGGCGCGGCGCAGCCCATGGGTGCGAACGTGCATGGGTGCCTGTCCTTACGATGTGCGTTCAGCCGGACCGCGCCGCAGAGGCGGGCGGCCGGGAGTGCGGACGATCTAGGTAAGGAGAGGCGCCTTGGGAGGACGGAAGATGGAGTTCGGCTCGCGAGACGGCACAGCTTCGGCGCCATGCACAAAGGGGAGCGGCCGAACCGGGATCAGCACCGGGCCGATTGCAGAGCCGACGATCACTGCGTGGGTGCAGCCCTGCACGCAGGAGGCGCAGTCCGGGCCGTCGTGCGGGTGGCAGTCGCCGTGGCAATCCACCAGCGGGCTGCATGCGATGCAGACCGACAGCAGGAGGACGACCAGGACTAGGCGGTGAAGGCGCGGCGACATGGCAGGCATTGTACCTGCGCGAGCCGAACCGCGCATGATCGACCGAGAGCGCGAAGGTCCCACGGGCCACGGCGACCCACGGGACCTTCGGCCCGCGGCCCATGGCGGCCGCTACGGCCCAGGGCCTATATGAACAGCGTAGACTTGCTGCTTCCGGCCTCCTGTAGGAACTTGGCCACGCCCGCGACCTTCAGGTTCGGGTAGTCGACCAACTCGTCCACTGAGAAGCCCATGAGCTCCATGCTCATCTGGCAGACGTAAATCCGCACGCCGGACTCCGCGGCGACCTTCATGAGCTGCTCCAGGGCCATGACGTTCTTCTTGCGCATGTGCCCCCTCATCATGTTGGTGCCCATGCCGCCCATGTGCATCTGGGAGAGCTTCAGCTTGCCCGCGCCCTTCGGGAGCATCATGCCGAACATCCGCGACATGAAATCCTTGCTGCCCTTGCCCTTGGCCGGGTCGCGCAGCGCCGGGGTCGCCCAGAAGGTGAAGAACATCACCACCTCCTCGAACATGGCGGCCGCGCCGGTGGCGATGATAAAGGAGGCCAACAGCTTGTCCAGGTCGCCGCTGAAGACGACCATGGAGAGCTTGTCCTCGGGGAGCGATGAGGCCTTGATCTCGTCGATCTGCGCCTGCAGTGAAACGACCTGCGCGGCGAGGTCGGCGTTGGAGACGGGGGCGTTCGATGGTTCGGTCGACATGGCGGGTTCCTTTGTCACTGGCGCTCGGGCGGCAGTGGTTTGCATCATGCGGTGTTCTGGGACCTCAGGTAGTAGGCGAACAGGGCGATCGGCCGGTAGACGACATGGGCCAGCTTGGTGAAGGCCGCCAGCAGGACCAGCTCCATGGCCATGGCCGCGTGGATCAGCAGGACGATGTCCTGCACCGGGCCGGTAGCGCGGAGCGTGACGGCCACCTCGACCCAGAAGCCCGTGGCTCCGAGGATGAACAGGAAGGCCAGGAGCCACCAATCGGCGGCGAGGCTCTGCTCAACGCTGCGCTCCGTGCGCGTGATGCGCCGCCGGATCGCCGCGCCCACGCCGACCATCATGACCGCGCCGCTGAGCGTGCCGATGATGCGCGCGGGCCAGAAGGTGGTCAGGTGCAGCGGCAGTAGCACCAGGAAGACGAAGTCGAGGATGGTCGCCAGCAGCAGGCCGCCGAAGCCGTACATGATGGCCAGGTGGCTCCACGCCGCATTCGCGTGCCACGGTCCGGCTTTGGCGGCACTCTCGTCGCGGTGACGCTTCATGGTGGCGATCTCAGCGATGGTCCGCCGCAACGCCGAGATGACCGCAGCGCCGGCGGGGCGCCCGGAACCTGCCAGGAACCGCCGCAGAACGCTCAGCGCGCCGGTCACCATGGCCAGTGTGGCCAGGACGCCGACCCCGATGCCTACGCTGTGTACCGTCTCGTAGGGCACCAGGTCGAAGAGCCACGCACGTGCCTCGGCGGGGGCCTTGATGGAGACAAGGAACGCGCCGAGGACGATGGCGAACAGCAGCGTCAGGATCGCCAGGGCGCCCGTGCTCCGGTACATCAGCCGGGCGAGGCCCGTGGGCTCCGCCTGGGCGATGGCGTAGCGGCGCAAAGCGGCCATGTACTCGCCGGGGCCGGCTTCGCGCGGGCAGGTGTCAGAGCACTCGCCGCAGTAGTAGCAGAGCCAGGCGTCCGGCGCGTCCAGCAGGCGCTTGCGGTCGCCGATCTGCCCGAGGCGGATCATGCGGCGCGGGAAGTTGCCCTGGGCGTCGCTGAGCGGGCAGACAGCCGAGCAGTTGCCGCAATGGAAACAGGCCGAGACGTCAAACGCGCCGTGGCGCTTGATCTCGCGTATGAGGGTGGGATCAACCGGGATGGCCATTGGAGTGCGCTCTCACTTCTTCCGGTAGGGCACGAAGTCGCCCCGCTTCATCTCGTCCTGCACGCGGCTGTACTTGCGTAGCGCGGTGATCCACCAGAACACATCCTGCTCGGGCAGGCCGGTCTCCGCGGCGATCTCCGGCACGGTCTTGGCCTCGTCGGCGATGGCCTTGAGGATGAGGTTCTGCATCTCCTTGCCGCGCTTGCTTCGCTCGATCTGGGCGGGTGTGCCTGCGCCGCGCCTTGCCCGCAGCTGCTTGAGCTGCTCGAGCGCGTAGTTGCCCTTGCGCTCGCTGCCCTGCTGTTCGCTTTCGGACATGCTCAGTTCCCTCCCCCGGCCATGGCGAACTCGATGTGCCGGGCGCTGGGCCGGCACTCGGTGTGCGCCAGAGCGCCCACATCCTCCGCGACGATGGCATCCACCATGGCGTCGAACTGGTCCAACGTCCATCCGGCCACGTTGATCGCACGGGGCGGGCAGACGGCGGCACAGGCTCCGCATCCGACGCACATGGCCGGGTTCACGACCGCGCGGCGGACGGTCGCGCCCGCCTCAACGGCATCGGCCATCGTGAGCGCGCCTTTGTACTCGCACTCGGCCAGGCACTTCTCGCAGCCGTCGCAGCGCTGGGGGTCCACCACGGCCACGAACGGGTCCAGTTCGATGGTCGGGTTGGCCAGCAGGATCGCGGCCTTCACCGCCGCAGTCTGAGCGGCCGTGCAGGCCTCGTTGATATCCATCGGCCCCTGGCAGGCGCCGGCCAGCAGGATGCCGGCGACGCCCATCTCCACGGGCCGGAGCTTGGGATGGACCTCTTGCAGGAAGCGGTCAGTTCCAACAGGCAGCTTCCGCAGGTCGATGAGGCTTGCGATGTCGCGGGGGACCATGCCGGTGGCCAGGACGACCAGATCCACTGGGATCTCCAACTCCTCGCCCCATGTGAGGATATCGCGGGTGGTGACGACGCCCGCGCACTTCGCGTCTTTCGACGCGGCGAAGGTGGGCGGCTCCTCGTCCGGGAAGCGGAGGAAGAGAGCACCGGCGCGGGAGGCCTCCTCGTAGATGGCCTCGTGCCCACGGCCGTAAGTGCGAATGTCCTTGTGCAGGTCGTAGACGTTCACGTCCGGGAACCGCGCCTGCACCTGCCGGATCGTATGGAGCGTGGCGGCGCAGCAGGTGCGCGAGCAGTAGTCGTTCACTTTTCCGTCGGGCTGCGGAGGGTGCACGCCGTCGATCTGGCGCGAACCGACGCAGTGGATGAAGGCGATGCTCCGAACCGGCTTGCCCTGGTAGGCGAGGCCGGACTGCGAGGCCGGGCACTGCCGGAGCGCGGATTGGAAGTCGGGAAGCGTGACGACGGCCGGCGACTGGCCGAACCCGTGTTCGCCTTGCGCGGGCCGGTAGTGGTCGAAGCCGGTGGCGATGACGACGGCGCCCGCGCGAACGACGTGGTCCGGATCCTGGGCGGCGGCTGCCGTCGCGCGGACCGTCACGGTGAACTTGCCGACATGCCCGTCCAGCCCGACCACCTCGCTGCCCAGGCGGACAGCGACCTTGGGGTGGCACTGCACCTGCCGCGTGAGATTCTGCACTAGATCGGCTCCGCTCTCCTCGGTGGGGTAGACGCGGTCCAGGTCGGCGACACGGCCCCCCAGGGCGCTCGCCTTCTCCACCAGCGTGACGCCCAGGCCTCGCCCGGCCAGCGCCGCCGCTGCGGACATGCCTGCCACGCCTCCGCCGACCACCACGACGTGGGGCTCAACGCCTACCTTGATGGGGAAGAGTTCGTCCTGCCGAACCACCTTCTCGACGCCGGCGGCGACCAGGCGGACGGCCTTGCGGGTGGCTCCCTCGTGGTCGCCCTTGTGGACCCAGCTGGCCTGCTCCCGGATGTTCACGTGCTCGAACAGGTATGGGTTCAGGCCCGCGCGCTGGAGCGCCTTGCGGAACGTGAGCTCGTGCAGCGTGGGCGAGCACGCCGCGACGACGACGCGGTTGATGTGGTTCGCCTTGATGTCGTCGATGATAAGCGCCTGGCCGGGGTCGGAGCACATGAACATATAGTCGTTGGAAACGGCCACGTTCGGGTGCGCCGCGAGTTCGGCGGCTACGGCCTTGGTATCGATGATGTCCGAGATGTTGCCGCCGCAGTGGCAGACATAGACGCCGACGCGGATCGGGTCGCCGCTCGGTACCGGCGCACTGGTGGGGCTGGCCTCTGTCATGGCAGGTGTCCCGCGGGTGTCGGCTGCGTCCGGGCCAGGTAGTTGCCGGCAGCCATGGCCGCGGCGCCGGCATCGGTGATGGCGTCCACGATGTCCTTCGGACCGGTGGCAGTGCCTGCGGCAAAGACGCCGTCGATGGTGGTCAGGGCCGGGTTCAGCTTCATGCTTGGGCTCTTCAGGAACCCATCGGTATCGGCCTCGACAGCGATGAGGCCGCCCTGGCTCGGCTTCCACGCTGGAACCATGCCCAACGAGAGCACTACCAGGTCGTGCTGCACCTCCTCGGGCCCGGTGCCGGCCTCCTGCCGCTCGATGCGAAGGATCGGGTTGTGGCTCTCGTCCTCCGAGATGCGTGCGACTTTGGCCTTCACGAACTCGACGCCCATGGCCTTGGCGTTCTGGTAGAACTGCTCGTAGCCCTTGCCGAACGCGCGGATATCCATGTAGTAGATCGTGATGTCCGCGATGGGCAGCGAGCCGGAGAGCAGCATGGCCTGCTTGATGGCATACATGCAGCAGACCCGCGAGCAGTAGGGCACGCCGAGGCTCTTGTCGCGGGAGCCGGCGCACTGCACGTAGGCGATGGACGAGGGCGTCTGGCCGTCCGAGGGGCGCATGACGCCGCCGTAGGGGCCGTGCGGGGCCAGGAGGCGCTCCATCTGCAACGGCGACAGCACGTTCGGGTAGGCGCCGCCGCCGTACTGGGGCTTGGCATCCATGGGTGTCAGCTCAAACCCGGTGGCGAGGATAACGGCGCCGGCATCGACCTCGACCTTCTTCGGCTCCTGCAGGAAGTTGATGCACTGCGTGGGACACGCCTTCGCGCAGGCTCCGCAGAGCAGGCAGTTGTCGGCGTCGAGCACCGGGTACTGCGGTATGGCGTTGGTGAACGGGATCGAGATGGCCTTCTTGGCGCCCAGGCCGTGGTCGAAATCGTCCTCCAGGAAGACCGTGCAGGCCTCCTCGCACCGCTTGCAGCCGATGCACTGGTCCTCTTCAATGAAGCGGGGCTTCTTCGTGATGGAGGCCCGGAACCGGCCGTCGGCCTTCTCGATGCCGTCCACCTCGGAGAGCGTAAAGAGGTCGATGTTGGCGTGGTGCGCCACGGAGGCCATGCGCGGGGTGGTGATGCAACTCGCGCAGTCGAGGGTCGGGAAGACCTTGCTCAGGTTGATCATGGTCCCGCCGATGCTCGGCTTACGCTCAACCAGGACAACCGACTTGCCCTGGTCCGCCAGGTCGAGCGACGCCTGGAGCCCCGCGATCCCTGCGCCGACGACGAGGACGTCGGCCGTGAGTTGCTGAGTGGATGCTGCCATGGTGGGCTCCGGTCAGGCCGCCTTGGCCTTGAGGATGTTCTGCTGCATGTCGCGAATCTCCTTGAGGAAGGCCGCCTTGCAGACCGTGCAGATGGTGGTCAGCTTCAGTCGCGAGGTATCGATCCCAAGCTCCTTCATCCGAGCGTAGACCCGGCCGACGCGCTTGGAGAGGCGCGGGTAGGCGCCTTCGTAGGGGCAGTCCGACCCGCTGCTCATGATGATGATCCCGTCGATCCCCTTGGCGAAGCTGTCAAGGTAGAACTCCTCCGGGAACATGACCGGGTCCGGCACCCGCACGATGAAGGTGCCCGGCGAGTATTGCAGCCGGGCTTGCCCCACGGTGTTAGCGCCGGGGTACGAGCTGATCATGGTGGTGATGATCAGGATTTTCAGGTCGTCCTTTCGGCTCATCGGTGGCCTTCCGTTGGAGCTCGCGCTACTTGCGGCGGATCACGTAGAGGCTGTCGTAGCCGTCCTTCTCGACGTAGCCGAGGTACTCGTGCCCGGTCTTCTTGCACCAGGCCGGGATGTCTTCCTGGCTTCCCTTGTCGCCCGACATGATCTCCAGCGTCTGGCCCACCGTCACCCCGCCGATGGCCTTCTTGGCCTCAAGCAGGGGACCGGGGCACGCCATGGAGCGGGCATCGACGACCTTGTCCGGAGTGATGTTGCTCAGATCAGCCATTGCAGTTCCCTTTCGTCGGCCGCCATGCGGGATCGCCGGCGCGGCCTATCGGTTGCACGGATGACCGCAGACCGGCATCAGCGGAGCGGTCAGGGAGACCCTACTCGCGCGCCGGTTAGCGGTTTCAAGTTCAGGCGTCAGTATATCACGACTTCGATATACCGTCAAGGGGTGGTCGAGGGCTGCGAGTGTACTGGGGCCAAAAACAGGCCAGATCGTCAGTCGCGGATCAAGGCGTGAGCGATAGGCCGGGCAGGCAGCCGCCCTCGAGTTCCAGCAAGAAGCGCTTCCGATCGAGTCCGCCGGCATAGCCCGTGAGATGGCCGCCGGCGCCCACCACGCGGTGGCACGGGACAATGATGGAGATGGGGTTGCGGCCGTTGGCCAGCCCCACGGCCCGCGACGCGCCGGGATCGCCCAGCCGCCGCGCCAGCTCGCCGTAAGTTACAGTGGCGCCGTAGGGGATGCGCCGCAGCTCCGCCCAGACGCGCCTCTGGAACTCCGTCCCCGCAGGCGACAGCGGCAGGTCGAACCGGCGCCTTCCGCCGCCGAAGTACTCGCCCAGCTGCTCCCCGGCGGCCGCAAAGGGCTCCGCACCATCATCGCGCACCCAGTCGGCGCCGATCTCAGGGCCATGGGCGTGGTCCGGCATATACAGCCCGGTCAGCGCCGCGCCGTCCGAGGTGAGCAGCAGCTCGCCGATGGGAGAGTTCAGGGTTGTGTAGAGGGTCAAGGGCCAAATCCAATCGTGCGCGCTCAACGCCTTGGAGGTTTGGCGTAGTGTGGCACATCGGCGTCAGGCCGCAGGTACCATTCCACCAATCGCCCCTGACGGAGGCCCCGATGAGCCCCAGACAGCGCGTCCACGCAGCCCTGCGCCGCGAGCCGACGGACCGTGTGCCGATCTTCATGTGGTTCCACCCCGAGACGACGGCCCGGCTGGCCGGCCTGCTCGACGTGCCGCCGGCCACTGTCGGCGAGGCCATGGGCAATGACGTGACGATGACGTGGGTGAACAACAACTACGCCATGGAGGGCATCGTCCACGAGCGCGACGGCGAGGGGCACACCGACGACTGGGGCATCCGCTGGGTGAAGGAGGGTCCGTACAACCAGATTGCCTCCTTTCCACTGGATGGGGCCACCCGCGAGGAGGTGCTGGCCTACCGGTTCCCCTACCACCGCGAGGAGCGTCTCCTCTCACTGATGGAGCCGGTGGTGGCCCAGGCCGACCGCCTCTTCGTCGGCTGCGATGTGTCGCCCTGCGTCTTCGAGATGTACTGGCGCCTGCGCGGCCTCGGCGCGGCCGTGGAGGAAGTCGCCGCCGACCCGGACCTCACCGACACGATGTACGGCCGGTGCGCCGACTTCGCGGTACGGATGGCCGAGCCGGCTTGTGACCGGTACCCGCTCGACTGGCTCTGGACCGGCGACGACGTAGCCTCGCAGTCGGGCCTCATCATGAGCCCGCGCTCGTGGCGGAAGCTGGTGAAGCCGCACCTAGCGCGGGTCTTCGAGGTCGGGACAAGCCGCGGCCTGCCCGTGGCCTACCACTGCTGCGGCGCCCTGCGGCCCATTATCGGCGACCTGGCGGAGATGGGCCTCAGCGTTCTGAACCCCATCCAGCACGGATGCCCGGGCATGGACCCGCTGGACCTGAAGCGTGAGTTCGGAGCGCGCCTCACCTTCATGGGTGGCGTCGACACCATGCACCTGCTCCCGCACGGATCTGCCACCGAGGTCGAGCGCGAGACGGCACGCCTCATCGAGGGCATGACGGCCGACGGCGGCGGCTACATCATCGCCGCATCGCACACGGTGCCTCCCGAAACGCCGACCGACAACATCTTCGCCATGTACTCGGCCGCCGGGCTCAGCCGCGAGGCGATCCTGGACGCAGCAGCATCGATCCGCGCACGGCTCAGGCGAAGCGCAGGTGGAAGCGACTTCGCGACTTAGGAAGCCGTCGGCTTCATCGCCTGCGGCCACCCAGATTGAAGACCCCGGACAGCCGCTGTAACAGGCTCTGTGCTTGCGGGTCCGTCGGCGGGTTGCTGAGGGTCGAGGGCGAGGGCGATGTCTCCGCCACGCCGTGGCTTCTGGCGTCACGGTTATCCGCGACTTAAGCGTCTGTGAGGGATGCCCCATCGCCGGGGGAGGCCGGCGAGAAGTCGTCGCCGGAGCGGCCAACGTCCACGGCCGGGTTGTCCAGTAGTACGACTAGCGGTGCGGTTTCGATCCGGCATGGCGGGTCAGCGCGGTCGTCCATGCCGGAGGCTGCGTCGCGAACCACCTCGACAGGGTCATGCGTGGAGTGGTCGTCGGTTGAGTGTTGGGGACCGGCGGCTGGGACCTCGGCATGAAGGGATGGCGGCACAGCATCGCAGTGGCCGGGCGCGCCGAGGCTACCGTCGGTCGCTGGGTATGAAGTGTCGCCAGGATCGTCGAGCCGCTCTGTCGGACGGTCGTCGCTCGGTTGCAGGTCCTCAGCCGTCAACATATCCGTGTCGCCGTTCCGCGCTACAGCGATGCCGCTGCTGTGGACCTCTGGGCTGTCTGTAGCGCAGCCGCTCACCGGTGGGGCATCCAGGAAGCCCAGCAGGCTGTGGACCGCTGAGCTGTGTTCAGCGTGTCCGCTCGCGGACGACGCAGAAGCCGGCTCAGGCCAGTCGACGGTCACCTCGACGGCCGCCGAAATCGGGACATCGTCCTCAAGATCGGGGACGATGTCGAGGTCGTCACCGATAAGATCATCCTCGCTGTCCAAATCGAGCATTCCATGGATCGTCTCGCGGTCCAGCGCCCTAGCGGCGGCCTGAGCCGCGGGATCCACCACGATGGCGCCGCCATCCGGCAGCGCGGGCTCCATGCTCCGATAGCGCGGCAGGCCCGTACCGGCCGGGATGAGCCGACCGATGATGACGTTCTCCTTCAGGCCGACGAGCTCGTCCTTCTTGCCCCGGACGGCGGCTTCGGTGAGGACGCGGGTCGTCTTCTGGAACGAAGCAGCCGAGAGGAAGCTGTCCGTTGCCAGGGAGGCGTCGGTAATGCCGAGGAGCACCCAGTCGGCCGTGGCTTGCGTCCCGTTGGAGTCCATCACTTGCGTGTTGGCGTCCTCGAAGGCGAACTTGTCCACGATCTGGCCGGGCAGGAACGGCGTGCCGCCCTGCTGGATGATGCGCCGCTTCTTCAGCATCTGGCGAACGATCACCTCGACGTGCTTGTCGTTGATGTCCACGCCCTGGCC
>CAISJD010000108.1 GCA_903885605.1 uncultured Chthonomonas sp.
ACCCTTGACGACCCCGACCAGAGGGACAACCCGGTCAAGGGACTCACTTTCCTATGGCAGAGAAGTGAGTCCCTTGAACCCTTGACGGCCCTTGCCCCTTGATGTCGCCGGCGGGTCCGTGCTCGTCCGTGCTCGTCCGTGGAGGTCCGTGCGGGTCCGTGTGGGCCTTACGGGCAGGCACGGCTTGACGCCATTGACCCCGTTGACGTTGTTGACGACGCCTTGAGCGGCGTTGACGACGGCCCGCCCTTGGCGAGGCGCGGGGACGCCCGCCCGCCCTTGACGTCATCCTGAGGCGGCCCCATCGCCGAAGGACCCCCCGTAAGCCGCCCGCCGCACGGGCGCCTTGAGCGGCGCGGACGACGGCGCGGCCTTACGGCGGCCCTACTTTGCCGCCTTGCCCTTCTCCGCCTGGTACCGGAACAGGCGCCAGTAGGCTTCGTCTGCCTGGTAGGGGTCTACCCTCTCGCCGGGCGGCGGGTCGGCGGGTAGGGCTCCGAAGCGGCGCATCTCGCGGAGGTAGTGGGCGTTGGGCTGGAAGCCGGGCATGTCGAACCGCTTGTCCTGGTCCAGCGTCCGGGCGGCCTGGGTGATGGCGGCGAGCATCAGGCGGTAGAGCGGGTCGTCCTTGCCGGCGAAGATGGGCTTCCCGCAGGCTCCGGAGCCGCCGGCCTCGGGGCTGAGCGGCGCCATGAGCATGGCGGAGCGGTCCGGGCGGCTGAGGTTGCACTGGAAGGTGGGCACCGTGGCCTGCACGCCGCGGAAGAAGAGCGACTGGCCGGGGGCCTTGCGGTCGGGCGCGGGGCTGGTGTGGCACGGGCCGCACCGCTGCTGCATCTCGACGAACGGGAGCGGCGGCCAGACCATGCCGCAGCCGAGCGCGGCATAGGTGCCGGGGTAGGTGGCGCCGGTCTCGATCCAGGCGCGGACGACGGCGAGCTCCTCCGCCGGGACCGTGGCGCCGTGGTGCGTGCCGTCCATGAGGGTCAGGAGGCGGCTGGCCGAGGTGCCGATGCTGCGCGGCGGGCGGTTGCCGCGGGCCTGGTTGCGGCCGTCGGCCACGAGCCCCCGGTAGGTGATCAGCTCGTAGGAGGTGCTGTACGAGGGCGTGCGGTCGCCGCTCAGGTTGAGGCCCGCGGCGGCCTTGTCGGTGGAGTGGCACGGGACGCAGCGGCGGTCCAGGATGGGCTGGATGTCGCGCGGGAAGTCCGGGATGGCCGGGACGCCCCGGAGCGGCTCGATGACGCTGGGTGCGCGGCGCAGGGCCAGCGGCTCGGGAGCGGATGCCGACGTCCGGGTGCGCTGCTCGTGGCAGCCGAGGCAGCTGAGCCGCTCGCCGGGCTGAACCGCGAGGAAGCTCTGCATGCGCTTCACGGAGAGGCCCGCCGCGTCCAGCGCCACCAGGAAGAGGGGCGTCATGGCCGGGACCTCGAAGTGCGCCGAGCCGTCGGGCTCCACGGGCACCGTGCCGAGGATGCGGGCCAGCGTGAAGGAGCCGCCCAGCGTCAGCGGCTCCATGCCGCCGGAGAAGTTGACGGGCTTGGGAAGCTGCTCCAGCACGAGGAGCCGCTTGATCTCTCCCGGCTGCACCCCCGCCATGCCTCGTCCCAGATGTACGGCGCTGACGGCCAGCGTGCCGGTGGAGCGCGCCGGGTTCATGCGCGTTGTGACGCGCTGCTCCCGCGGGCGGGGCGCCAGCAGGCGCGGCTCATGCACCTCCAGGGCGCCGTTGGGGTCGCGCAGGTCGTAGAGCGAGCGCGTCGAGCCGTCGGGCTCCATGAGGACGATGCTCTTGCCGATGGCCGCGACGATCCGCCCGTCGGCCAGCGGGAAGGGGTCGCGGTACCACTCGCTCTTGCTGATGCGGCGTGCGGCGGCAGGGTCGTCGGGGCCCATGCCCGGGTCCACCAGGGTCACCCAGCCCATATGCTCGGGCAGGCCGTGGTAGGGAGAAAAGGAGGCGACCACCTGCCGGTTCCCGGGCACGGGCCTGGCGTCGAGCATGACGGTGCTGGGCCGGAGGTTGCCGTAGTAGATGGTCTGGTTGGTGCCGTCGGGGTTCATGGTCCAGAGGTGGTGGAAGTCGACCTGGCTCCGGTCCACGTACTCCCAGCGCATGTAGAGGATGCGGCCGTCGGGCAGCACCGAGGGCGTGTTGTCGTGCTCGATGCTGGCGGAGAGCCGGCGGATGCCGCTCCCGTCGCCGTTGCAGCGGTAGAGGACGCCCACGCGGGTGAACCAGCAGTTGACGAACCGGTGGCACCGCGAGGAGACGAAGACAATGCCGCCGTCGGGCAGGTAGCAGGGCTCCATGTCGTCGTCCGGGCCGTCGGTGAGCTGCTTCAGGCCCGATCCGTCGGACTGGATCTCATACAGGTGGTAGGTGTCGGAGCCGCCCTTGCGGTAGGAGAAGACGATGCGGCGGCCGTCGTAGTGGACCTGCGGGTCGCGGACGCCGCCGTTCGGATCGTCCAGCAGCGTCCGCACCGCGCCCGTGACTGTGTTCAGGACGCAGAGGCGGCCACCGGTGGTGAAGGCGGGACGGGCGGGCTCGTTGCTGTAGAAGCCGAAGTTCTCGTACCAGTGGCCCTGGGCGACCGGGCGCACGGCGAAGACGACCTCGGGCGCGGGCAGGTCCGGCGCGTTGGGGCGCACGGCGCCGACGAGCAGCGCGGCAAACGGACCGACGAAGAGGACCAGCCACCTGGCGAGTGTCATGGTACAGGTTTCGCCGTCGATGTGCCAACGTCCTCTATTGAGCGGGGCAGGAACTGCGCGCCCCACTCGGTCACCGTTCTGGAGGCGGGAAGGCAGGTGCAGCGCGCACCAAACACCTTGAAATCTCGGCGGCAGGCGCTGAGATTTCAAGGTAATCTGACGCCATGGTACTCAGAGAGCGCGAGATGTCGGCCGTCGGCGGCCTGCTTCAGCGGCATCCCGTCGTTGGGGTCATCGGCGCGCGCCAGGTCGGGAAGACGACACTGGCCCGCCGGGTATCGTCCCAATGGCCGGGCCCGGTCCTCTTCCTCGACCTTGAAGACCCGTCGCATCTCGCCCAACTGACCGATCCGCTGCTCGCGCTGCGCGATCGGTCCGGGCTGATCGTGATCGACGAGGTGCAGCGCCGCCCCGACCTGTTCCCGGTCTTGCGGGTCCTTGCCGACCGCCCGGACCGACCCGCCACCTTCCTTATCCTGGGCAGCGCATCGCCGCATCTGCTGCGCCAGTCATCGGAGACGCTGGCCGGGCGCATCGCCTACCACGAGGTATCCGGCTTCGGCTTGGACGAGGTCGGCGCGTCGAACCTGCAGCAGCTGTGGGCGCGCGGCGGCTTCCCCCGGTCCTACCTTGCCGCCCAGGAGCCCGAGAGCATCGAGTGGCGGCGTGCGTTCATCCAGACCTTCCTGGAGCGCGATATGCCGGGCCTCGGCTACCAGTTCGCGAGCGCCACCCTCCACCGGTTCTGGTCGATGCTCGCGCACTACCACGGCCAGGTGTGGGCCACGTCGGAGTTCGCCCGCGCGTTCGGCGTCGCCGACACGACGGTGCGGCGATACCTGGACGCCCTCTCTTCGGCGATGGTGGTGCATGCCCTGCAGCCGTGGCACGAGAACCTGGGGAAGCGCCAGGTCAAGGCGCCGAAGGTCTACATCGCGGACAGCGGGCTGCTGCACAGCCTCCTCGGCATCCACTCGCAGGACGAACTGGAGCGCCATCCCAAAGTCGGCGCCTCGTGGGAGGGCTTCGTCATCGCCCAACTGGTGCGAAGGCTCGGGGCGCACCGCGACGAGCGCTGGTTCTGGGCCACGCACGGCGGCGCCGAGCTGGACCTGCTCGTCGTTCGGGGCACGAGGCGGCGCGGCTTCGAGGTCAAGCGGACCACCGCGCCCCGTGTGACGCCCTCGATCCGCTCCGCCATCGCCGACCTGCAACTCGACTCAGTGGACCTCATCCATGCAGGCGACCAGACCTATCCACTGGCGCCGAACGTGCGCGCCGTGGCGGCGGACCGGTTGCTGGAGGACGTGGAGCCGCTCGACTGAAGCAGGAGACCCCGCGCTCTGGCTGCTCTGGTGGATCATCGACGCCCTCGACCAGCGGCCCGCATGGTGGCAGGTAGCCGTCCGCCGCCTCACGCCCAGGGCGTCTCCGTGGCGCCTTGCGCCCGCATGGCCGCGCTCATCTCTCCCATGTGGTAGAGCATATGGCGCAGGTTGTAGGCCAGGCGGCTGAGGACCGTGGCGCCCGTCCAGTGGAACGGGTTGGATCCCAGCAGGTCGTCGTCGGAGAGGCCGGCCAGCCAGGCGTCGGTGCGCCGGGCTGTTGCCTCGATGACGGCCGTCGCGGCCGCCCTATCCGGCAACCCCTCCAACGGGCCCTCCCAGTCGGCGCCGAAGAGCGTGGCGAACCGGTACCCCTCCAGCTCGGTCCGGAGGTAGAAGTCGGTCGACTCCACGGCGTGCACGGCATAGCGCACGGGCGCCGGGGCGTTGGGCGTCTCTGCGGTCCAGGCGTCGTCGCCCAGGCCGTCCACCAGGCCGCGCAGCATCTCCCACGCCCGCGCATACTGCTCCCTCATCGACTCAGCCATCACCGACATGGCGGTATCCTCCCTCGTGTGGCCATTGGCCCGTAGCCAGTTCGCGATGCGCGGCGGGTCTTCCTGCCGCCGGAGGAGCGTCTAGATGGCAAACCCCAGCGCCGACCCTGTGAGCCTCCGCATAGCCGGAGCCCAGCTACCCGTCACCGATGACATCGAGGCCAACGTGGCCGCCATCCTCAGGGCCGTCGGCATCGCGGCCGCCCAGGGAGCCGACCTGCTCCTGACGCCCGAGGGTTCGCTCAGCGGGTACCGGCCGCGCTTCTGCCGGCAGACCGTGGAAGAGGCCCTGCGCGTCGTCACCACGGCCGCAGCGGCGGCGGGCCTGGGGCTGGCCCTGGGCACCTGCTTCGTGGAGGAGGACGGGCGCTGCTACAACCAGGTGCGCCTCTACTCCGCCGAGGGCGAGTACCTCGGCTTCCACAGCAAGACGCTCACCTGCGGCACGCTGGATGAGGAGCCGCGGGGCGAGATCCGCGACTACGCCGTGGCGCCCCTCCGCACGTTCCAGGTGAAGGGCGTCACCCTGGGCGCGCTCATCTGCAACGACCTCTGGGCCAATCCCGGCTGCACGCCGCAGCCGGACCCGCACCTGACGCAACAGCTGGCTCGGATGGGCGCGCGGGTCATCCTCCACGCGGTGAACGGCGGCCGCGACGGGAGCGCCCTATCGGAGCTGGCATGGCAGTACCATGAGGCGAACCTGCGGATGCGGGCCATAGCCGGCGGGCTGCACATCGTCACGGTGGATAACTCCGACCCGGACCGCTGGCCCTGCTCGGCGCCCTGCGGCGTGGTCGGCCCGGACGGCGAGTGGATCGTCAAGGCCGAGCCGCGGGGGGAGCAGCACTTCTGCGCCACACTGAAATCGCCGCGATAGCCCCCATACGCACGGCGGGGCCGCGGCCTGATGGCCGCGGCCCCGCAGGGGGGGGTACGCCGGACCCGCCTACTTCTTCAGCGGGCAGTTCGGGTTGGGGCCGGTGCCGTTGCGCAGGCCGCCGGGGTTGCCGTAGGGGCAGATGCCCGTGCCGCCGCCGCGGCGCCGGCCCTGGCCCTGGCCGCGGACCTGCTTGCCTGCGCCGCTCCCGTCGCGGAGGCGCTGGCCGGTTCCGTTGCACTGTCCGCCGCCGTTGCCGCCGCGCCCACGGCCCTGGGCCGCCACCGGGCCCGAGGAGAGCAGGAGGGCCAGCACGCCGGCCACCGCCGGGATGATCATCACGTTTCGCATTTCCGTATCTCCTATCGGTTGAGGGTTGTGTCCGTCGCACTCAGGACGACGGCGGCGAGGGTCGGTTCCCGGCGCAACGAAAAAAGGCGCCCAACCGCGTAAACACCCGCCCGCGCCGGCTCCACGGCGTCGCTGCACTCATGCGAGCCGCGTCGGGCCACGCCCTGGCCGGGCCGGTCATGCCTGCCCACACGCGCAATCAGGATCGCGACCGGTCGGTCGCGATCCTGATCTGGTTGGCCTGGTGGATGGGGCTGGGCCGGTCCCGGTATGGAGTACAGGCCGGTTCAGCCCGCCACGGCGCTACTTGCAGGTGCCCGGCCCCTTGCCCTTGCCCAGGCCGCTACCGTCGCGAAGACGCTGGCCCTGACCCTGGCCCTGGCCCTTGCCCTGGCCGCGGACCTGCTTGCCTGCGCCGCTGCCGTCGCGGAGGCGCTGCTGGATGCCCTGGCCCTGGCCGCCACCGTTCCCGCCGCGACCCCGGCCCTGCGCTTCGGCCGAGCTCACCGACAACAGAAGGGCCAGCGCTCCAACGACCGTCGGTACTACGATCATGTTCTTCATCTTGGTAAACTCCCTTCCCTGTTTGGGTTGTCTCCGTCGCACTCAGGACGACGGCGGCGAGGGTCGGTTCCCGGGGATTGCGGAAGTCGGCGGAGATGCGCATGGGTCCCGTGCGGCGGACGCGACCCATGCGGCGAACGGGGCGATCGATCAGGCCAGGACGACCTCGGCGCGCACGACGCCGGCGCGGTCGTGGCGAGCCTTCACGCGGAGCGTCTGTCCGGCGACGCCGGTGACCACCCACTCGGCCTTGGCCCGGTGGCTGGTGGTGTCGGCGACCCAGCCGAACCCGGCGGCGCTCTGATAGGCGCGTCCCTCGAGCTGGCCCAGGTCGGTGCGGGTCTTGCCGGTCTGCAGCGCGGCGCCCTCGGGCAACTCCAGCTCGGCAATGACGCCGCGGCAGGCCTTGCGCTCCAGCGCCTTCTTGGTGACGTAGGTGGGGAGCCATCCCTCGTTGTCCACCACCAGCCGAAGCCGCCAGACGCCCTCGGAGAGGGGCGTAGCCTCGAACGAGTGGAGGGTCAGGCGGGGCGAGATGAGAGCCTGCCAGAGGAGCCACTCGGGGAAGAGCGCCACCTCCTTCTCGAGGAACTCGGGAGGCGGGTTGCGGAAGCAGTGCCGGTTGTCCCAGCCGCCGATCTCCAGCGGGCCGAGCTGCGGGTGGTCGAAGGGCTGCCAGGCCACCCAGCCCTTGCCGCCCAGCTTCTCATCGTTCCACTTCATCAGCGTCAGCTCGTCGGCGTCCGGGTGCTCGCGGAACCAGTCGATGTACTTGTACTCTGTGATGCCCGCCTGCCGCTGCGGGCTCCAGATCTCCACGGTCCACGCATAGACGCCCAGGTGGTCGTAGAGCCAGTCGTCGAAGACGCCGGTGATGACCTCCTTGGGGTGGTACTTGAAGTCGTGGAACACGGAGATGTCCGGGTACCCGGTGATCGCCTTGCCCTTGGCGCCGATGGCCTGGAAGGTCCAGAGGTCCTCGGCGGGCAGCGTATCGTCGGCATGGGTGCCGTAGGGCCGGAGCAAGACGCCCGAGAAGGTATGGAAGGCCACGCCGCCCGTGATGTTGGGGTGCGAGGTGATGAACTCCACGGCGGCGCGGACCTCCGGCTCACTGGTCGGGAAGGGGCCGGCGCCATGCTGCTCGCCCTCGGTGCGCCACTCGATGGGGTAGTTCCGGTTCAGGTCCAGCCCCTCTTTGGAGTGCTGGACGGTGAGGGTGACCCCGTCGTAGTTCTCGATGAGCCCCTCGGGCAGCAGGCGGAAGTAGCGCCCGCCCACCTCGTCGGCGTCGCGGCGGACCATGACGCGCGGATCGTCGGCATGCTCCTTCCAGACGCCCAGCGGGTCCGGGATGCGCATGGAGAGGACGCGCCCGTTGCCGTCGATATCCGTGGGCCGCAATCCCTCGATGGGCTCCTCATCAAACGGATAGGGCCGCACGCTGGATCGGACCGCGCGCGGGTTGTCGGCGAAGATGAGCTCCGGGCCGTCGGGGTTGAGCCGCGGCACGATGTAGAAGGCGCGGGTGTCGAGGCAACGGGTGATCTGCTCGTCGATGCCGTACCGGGTGATCAGCTTGTGGAGGAAGTAGAGGCATGCCGTGGAGGCGGAGACCTCGGTGGCGTGGATGTTGCCGTCTATCCAGAAGGCGGGCTTCTCGTCGGCCGGTCCCGTGGCGCTGTTGGTAACGGTGGCGCACCAGATATTGCGGTTCTCGTAGCTGGCGCCGATGCTCTCCACGCTCACCAGGTCCGGGCGCTTGGCGGCCAGCGCATGCAGGTGCCGGGTCAGGTCGTCGTAGGCGTAGTAGGTGTCGAAACGCATCTCGGACATGGTCGTTGGCCCCCCTGGCGGCTACGTGAAAAGGCTGGAGATGGACTCGTCGTCGTGCGCCCTGCGGATGGCCTCGCCGAAGAGGGGCGCCACGGAGAGCACCTTGATCTTGGGATGGCGCTTCTCCTCGGGCTGGGGCACCGTGTCGGTGACGACGATCTCGGCCACGTCGGGCCGGTCCGCCAGGCGTCGCACGGCGTCTCCGGAGAAGATGCCATGGGTGCTGGCGATATGGATCTCGGGCTTGCAGCCGTGGGCCAGGAGGGTGTCGCAGGCCTCCACCATGCTGCCGCCGGAGGTGATCATATCCTCGATGATGATGGGCGCCTTGCCGCGCACGTCGCCGGCCAGGTGCGTGACGGATGTGGCCTGGTGCGCGGGATGGTACTTGTAGCCGACGGCCAGCTGCAGGCCCAGGGCGGCCACGACCTTGCGGGTCTTCTTCACGCGGCCTTCGTCGGGCGAGACGACCACGGCGTCCTCCACGGGGTTGGCGCGGAAGTAGTCGATAAAGAGGTTGACGGCGGTGAGATGGTCGACGGGCAGGTTGAAGAAGCCCTGGATGGCGTCGGCGTGGAGGTCCATGCACATCACGCGGTGCGCGCCGGCGGTGGCCAGCAGGTCGGCGACGAGCTTGGCGGTGATGGGCTCCCGCGGGGCGTCCTTCTTCTCCTGGCGGGCGTAGCCGTAGTAGGGGATGACGGCGGTGACACGGCGCACGGAGGCCCGGCGCAGGGCGTCCAGGCAGATGAGCATCTCCATCAGGTGCTCGTCGACGGGCGGGCAGGTGGGCTGCACGACGTAGGCATCCACGCCGCGGACGCTCTCATCGACCTTGATGTAGAGCTCGCCGTCCGAGAACCGGCCCACGCGGAGCTTCGCTACATCCATGTCCAGCCAGCGGGCCATGTCCTCGGCCAGGGCGCGGTTGGCGCTGCCCGCAAAGACCCGCAGGCGTGCTCGGCTTGCGCTATCCGTCTCCATCTCCGTTGACATCGATGCTGCCCCCCTCTGTGTTTGGGCCGCGGCGACGGTCGCCGCGATCCGAACCACACCAAGTGGCGGAAGGCGGCTCCATGGCCGCCTTCCGGTGCTGCTAGCCCATCGTGTGAGGCGCCTGCGCCCGACTAGAGCCGAACGCCCAGCGAGACCTTGAAGCCATTCTGGCTGATGCCGTTGCCGGCACGGTCGCTGTAGCGGCCCACGTAGTCGTAGGCGGCCTCGAGCCGGCCGTTCTGGCCCAGCTTGGCCCCGATCAGCAGCTGCAGGCCGGGCTTGACCACCATGGCGCGGTAAGCCGTGTTGGAGATGTACGAGCCGACGCCCACGCCCCAGTAGAGCCTGTTGCTGTCGCCGCTCGTGGGCAGGTCCCAGGCGGCCTTCACCAGGAACGGAGCCGTGAAGTAGGTCCCGTCCTCGACGTCGCGGAAGGCGATCTCGGCGGCCAGGGAGACGACGCCGTTGGCGGGCTTGTAGCGGAGGCCGGGGTCCACATCGACGCCGACGAAGTTCCAGGCGCTGGTGGTCAGGTTGCGCATGACGCCCTGGCTGGGCAGGAACGCGCCGACCTTCACAGTGGTCTTCCAGCGTGGCGCGGTGGCCTCGCCGGCGTCTTCGAGAGCTGTTGCGGGAAGCGAGTGGCAGCACAGGGCCAGGGCGGCTGCGCCGAGGGACAGGGGCCTGAGGAACCTCACCGAATACCCTCCTTGGGTCATCGTGGACCGGCTCCGCTCAGCCGCGCACGGCCGTCGGATGGTACCGATCGGAGGAATCCAGTATATTGCCGGGCCGTCAGGCCTGTCAACCTCGGTGCAGCGGCCGGCTCCTATGCGGTCAGTCCCTGGGCGAAGGCTCGGGCGCGGGCCTCGGCCTCGTCGCCCAGCGCGGTGGCGTCGTCGCAACCGGAGAAGAGGAGGAAGCCCGCATCGCTGGCGTTCCAGAAGACCACCATGTTGCGGAAGGCCTTCTCCATGATGTCGGCGTTGTCGTCGGCCGGGCCGCCGCAGGTGGAGAGCAGGGCGATCTTCTTGCCCGTGAGCCGGATGGCGGAATCGACGCCGTCGTGGTAGCCGGCGAGGCAGTAGAGGCGGTCGAGGAAGGCCTTCAGCGGCGCCGGGAAGCCCCAGCAGAAGACGGGAGACGCGAAGACCACCAGGTCGGCCGCCAGCATCCGCTCGAAGAGGGACGCGGCGTCGTCGGCGGTGCCGCAGGCGTTGGCCTCGGGGTAGCGGCACTGGTGCGATTCGCGGCAGTGGCCGATGCGGTGCTCCTGGATGTTGACGTGATCCACCGTCCAGCCGGCGGCTTCGATCTCTTCCTCCAACCAGGTGAGGGCCAGCGACGTGTTGCCGTGGCGCCTGGGGCTGCCAAGAATGGTCATCGCGTGCATCGGTCGAGCCTCCTACCGCACGATCGCCTCGAACCCATATGGGTCGGATGTGTGCGGATTCCATTGTGCCATACGCGCGCGGCGCGGCTACGGCTCCCAGGGAGTATGCTGCAGCTATGAACACGCAAACGCGAGCCGGACGAGCCTCGGCACTGATCGCCGCCCTTGCGGCGGTCCTGCTTCCAGCGGCGATCGGAGGCGCTCCGCGCCCGCCCGCGCCGCCCGCCACCGAGCCGCCCATCGGCTGGTGCGCGTTCTACCCCTATGTCGATGTGGGCTCCGACGCCATGGCCGTCTCGGGCGCAAGCATGCTCTCCGTCTGCGCCGGCGGCTGGGGCATGGGCCAGGTGGAGGGCGCCTACGACTTCTCGCCGCTGGAGAAGCAGATCGCCTACGCCGAGAAGCACGGCCTGAAGCTGGCGCTCATCAACGAGATCAACCCGGTCTACACGCCCGAGTGGCTCCGCAAGAAGGTCGCCGCGGCCGGCCAGACCGTGGTGGGCCCCTCGGGCACGCCGGGGCCCATTCCAAGCATCTCGTCGGACATCTTCGCCGCGGCGCAGGAGGAGCTGGTGCGCCGGTCGGTGGAGTTCGTCAAGCAGCGCGACACCCGCCGCGTGGTGGGCTGGCGCCACCCCGGCGCCGAGTGGTGGTTCCCCGTGGGCGAGCGGTACAACCCCCGCGACATCGCCCGGTTCCGCACGTGGCTGGCGGCGAAGTACGGCAAGGTGGAGCGGCTCAACAACGCCTGGGGCATGCGCTGCTCCCGGTTCGAGGAGGCGCCCGCGCCGCGCATCGACATGGCGGCGCCGGGCTGGGGCCACCCGGGACTGGCGGTCGTGCTGGGCCTCGACGGCGGCTCGGAGCACTGCTCATGGAGCACGCCCGGCGCCACCGACCCGAACGCGAAGCCCGGCCCGGAGACCTACGCCGCCGTGACGCCCGGCGCCACCTACACCGCCTCGGCATGGGTCCGCTCCAAGGACCTGCGCGGCTACGGCTCGCTGCTTGAGATCGCCTGGGTCGGCCCCAACGGCGGCGCGCCGGTGACCCTCAACCAGGGGCAGCCGATACGGGGCAGCGGCGACTGGCGGCGCATCTCCGTCACCGCCAGGGCCCCCGCCGGCGCCGGTCGGGCGTGGCTGCTGCTCAAGGTGATCGGCTCGGGCACGGCCACCTTCGACGACGTGGAGCTGCATCAGGCCGGCGGCGGGCCCAACCTGGCCCCCAATCCCGGCCTCGAGGGCGCCGGCGGCGCGCGGGGCTGGGCGTTCCAGGATTGGGCCGGCTCCGGACGTCCGGCGAGCGCCTTCCGCGCATTGGGCGGCCACAGCGGCCCCGGTTGCCTGGAGATCAGCGCCCAGCCGTTGCCCCCGGCGCAGCGTCCCTTCCGCAACGCCTCGGCAGCCGTCAACGACTGGTCGGACTTCTGGCAGGAGGCCGCGGCGGACTACATCAACAGCCTCTCGCGGCTCACCAAGCGGCTGGACCCCACGCGCCCCACGGTGACCTACCTCACCATGGCCTGGGCCTTCCCGTCGGAGTGGGATGAGAGCCAGCGCCACGGCATCGCGCCGGACGAGGTGGCCATGCGCGGCAGATCCATCGACGCCTTCGGCATGCAGCTCTGCTCCGCCGACGGCGACCCCTTCCGCGCCACAGCCTGCCTCGACCTCGTGCGCAAGTACGGCAAGCCCATGTGGACCGTGGACCTGGTTGACTTCACGTCAGGCGTCAAGATCGGCTACCCGGCCATGGACCGCATCACCCAGGGCGTGATCCAGCACGGCGCGGCGGGCATCATCTACTGCGCGTGGCACATCCCCACGGTGCTCGACTACAGCTTCCACCCGAACATGCCGCAGCCGCAGATCCAGAGCATGCTGACCGACGCGCGCACCTCCGCCCGCCTGCTGCACGGCATGCGGCCTGTGGCCGATGGCGCCCTGGTGCTGCCCATCCTGCCCGCGACGCCGGATGACGAAGGCGGCGTCCGCAACGACTACCGCAGCTTCGCGGGCTGGTACAAGGCCTTCGAGCGCATGGGGCTGACCGTCGACCTGGTCACCTTCAAGGAGATGGCCGCGCACCCGGAGCGGCTGGCCCGTTACCGATGGATCATGGCGCCCGACAGCGCGTTCCTGCCCCGGCGCGCCCTGACGGCGCTGAAGGGTTACGTGCGAGGCGGCGGCAAGCTGGTGACCGGCGGACGCTTCGCCCAGCGCGACGATGCCGGACGCGCCTACACCGCGGCTGAAGCGGCCCTGCGTCGGACATCGCTTCCCGACCTGGGCCGCCGGGCGGCGGGCGACCCGCTGCGCGACACGCACGCAGGCAATACGCCGCCGCTCTTCCTCTGGCGTCCCATCGTCGGCGAGGCCGCGCGGATCGCCGACCAGGCCGTCGCAGCCCTCACCGCCGCGCTGCCGAGATCGCAGCAGGCCGTGCGCCTCAGCGGCCGGTCGCGCGACACGCGCGTGGTGCGCTGGTCCGGAGGCGGCAGGCAGGCGCTCTACCTGGTGCCCATGGGCGCCGCCGTCCGGACGGCTGCCGGGGCCAAGGCCACCTTCGCCGGCTGCCGCACCGCCGACGCGCTGGTCGACGGCGCCCGCCGCGCACTGCCCTGCCGCCGTGTGGGCGGGGCGCTCGAGGTGACGCTGCCGGCCTACCGCAGCAGCTGCATAGTCATCGCGAAGTAATCCGCAAAGGTCAACAAGGTCAACGACGTCAATAACGTCAAAAGTCTTGTCTTTGCCGTTGTTGACCCGGTTGCCGGGGCTGTCATTGTGGGCTTGAAGCGCCCGCCAGCGCTGCCAGGGCGGCTCGGTGGTGGGGGCCTGTGATGGCGCCTCGGAGGATGGGGTCGCGGGTCTCGCGCAGGTGGCGCATGAGCCGGGCGGAGAGGTCGCGGAGGGCCTCGGCGTGGGCCGGGTCGTGCGCCAGGTCCTTCTGCTCCCACGGGTCGTCGATGAGGTCGTAGAGCTCCACGGCCGGGTGGTAGGCCATGGCGTGGTTGGGCGGCGTCACGGTGTCGGAGCGGGGCCGCCACTGCTGCGAGGGGTCCATGAAGGCCGGCGCCGTGGTGAAGTTGGCGATGAGCTTGTACCGCTCGGTCCGCACCGCCCGGCGCGGGTCGTAGTAGTCGTGGTAGGTCATCTCCGTGAAGAGCTCCTGCCGGGCCGCGTAGGCGCCGCCGTCCAGCAGCGGCGCGAAGGAGCGGCCCTGCACCCCGGCGGGCGTGGGCGCCCCGGCCAGGTCCAGCAGGCTGGGCAGGACGTCGATATTGCTCACCATCTCCCCCACCACGCGGCCGCCGTGCCAGCCGGGCCGCGACGGCAGGCGCAGGACGCAGGCGATGCCCACCCCCGGCTCGTAGAGGCTGCACTTGGCTCGGGGCATGGCGATGCCGTGGTCGGTGGTGAAGATGACCAGCGTCTCCTGCGCCAGGTCGAGCCGATCCAGCGCGGCCGTGAGGCGCCCGAACTGTGTGTCGACGTGGTTGACCGCGCCCTGCAGCCCGGCGAGCTCCTTGCGGCATGGCTCCGTGTCGCGCAGGTAGGGAGGCACATGGACGCCCAGCGTATCGTCGGGCCGCATGTCGAGGCCGGGGAAGCCCGCGTCGTTCGGCGCCTGGCCGGGCTCCTGCGGGATCGGCAGCCGGTGCGGCTCAGCCACGCCGATCCAGAGGTAGAAGGGCTTGCCGCCGCCGGAGAGCCGCTCCAGCTCCCCTTCGGCGGCGGTTACGGCCTCGGCGACCCGGGCGTGCGGCGCGTAGCGCTCGTATCCCCACTTGGTGGCCGCGGAGCGCGTTTCGTGGATCACGCCGATGGCCGAGGTCGCATATCCCGCGTTGCGAAGGCAGGCGGCCAGGTGCTTCTCGCCCCGGTTCAGCTCCCAGGCGAAGTCGGCGTGGCAGAGGCCCATCACCCCGTTGGAGTGCGGGTACCGCCCTGTGAGCAACGATGCCCGCGAAGGGCTGCACGAGGGCGCCGGGCAGTAGGAGCGCTCGAACCGCACCCCCTGGGCCGCCAGCGCGTCGATGTGCGGCGTCCGCACCGTGGGCACGCCGTAGCAGTGCAGGTGCCGGCCCAGGTCATGGCAGTGGAAGATGAGGATGTTGGGCCTGCGGCGGTCCGCGCTGCCGCCCGTCGCCGCCTGTGTCGCCGCCGCCATGATCGCCGCCTCCTGTAGGAACGCCCGCCTCGTCCGAGTGCCCATGCCGCCTCCGCTCCGCCCGGTACCCATCGTATACCTCACATCGCGGCCCCGCATCGATGCAGGAGGATCCGGCGGCGGCACCGAATATGCCGAGCGCACCTGAAGCCTGCCGGATGCCGGCAGGCTCGTCCTGTGAGAGGAGGCCACCATGCTTTCGCTGAACCGACTTGTGCTCGCGTCGTTAGCCCTCTCGGCCGCGGCACAAGCCGTCGCACAGACCGAACCCGTGCCGTTGCTTGCCCAGACGATCCACCTCGATGCGCCTGTGGTGGCCGCGGCGGGGAAGCGCGCCTGCACGCTGCAGGTCCGCTCCTTCGGCGATGCCGAGAACCTGACCTACCTCCAGGCCGGCTACGCCGCCGGGCTCGGCTGCGGCTGGGAGAGTGCGTTGCGCATCTCCGCCGCTGAGCTGAAGAGCTACGCCCTCGCCGGCGGCGCCGCGATCCGGCATGGCGGCTCCGACATCGAGCTGGTGGCGCGCCGGCAGCCCTGGGAGGGGAAGTCCATCGTCCTGCAGGCCGGCATCGCCCAGCCCCGGACCCCTGCCCGCGGCAAGCCCTGCTTCACGCTCGGCGCTTCGGCCGGGTGGACGCCCGGCGCCGACCTGGCCCTGACGCTGAACCCGAAGGCCGTGATCCTCAAGGAGAACGCCCTCGTAGGCGTCGGCATGGGCCTGGCGGCCCGCGTGGGCAGCGCCTGGACGCTGATCGCCGACTGCACGCCGCTCGTGACGGGCGACAACACCCGTAGCGCCATCGACGGCGGCAAGATCCGGCGCACCACCTACGGCGCGGCCCTGCGCTACAACGCCCGCGAGTTCGGCGACGGCGTGACCGTGGACCTGGGCTGGACCAACGGCCTCGGCTCCAGCACGGGCACCAGCCTGACGCCCGGCCTGGGCGATGCCAAGGCCCTCTACGTCGCCGTCACGGCGCGCCGCTAAGGAACAGGAGAGGATACGATGCGATCAGCACTGCGTTTGGCAGCCTTCGCCTGGCTCCCGATCCTGCTCGCCGGTTGCGGCGGCGGAAGCGACACCTATAACCCGACCCTGACGGGCGGCGGCGGCTCCCCTGACTTCACGCTGGCCGTGGCGCCGGCGACGCGCACCCTCGCGGCCGGCGGCACTGCCGCCTACACCGTGACGGTTACTGCCGTCGATGGCTACTCCACACCCGTCGCCCTCACCGTGACCGGCGCTCCGTCCGACGGGATCGCGGGCTTCACGCCTTCCACGGTGACGCCCACCGTCAAGGGCGGCCAGTCAACGTTGAACATAGGCACCACCACGAGCACGACACCCAACCCCTACACGCTCACCGTTGTGGCCAAGAGCGGGGGCATCACCAAGACCGCCACCGCCCAGCTTCTGGTCACCTCCATCGGCGGCCGCGCCTTCGACCTCGCCTTCACCGGCGCCGGAAGCGTGCTTGCGGATGACCCCAATGGTCCCCTGATCGAGGGCGGCCCATGGAAGGCGTTCCGCGAGGTCAGGAACCTCTCCTTCGGCGCCTCGCCGGAGATCCCGATGCCGGGCCGCCTGGTGGGCGACCAGTGCGTGGTGGATATCCTGTCCATCAGGTACCTCTCCGGTATGAACGCCTTCCACCTCGACGAGGCCCGAAGCCAGTACCCGGCCACCGGGCTGCAGAAGTCGGTCTACACGGGCGGGACGTTCCTGATGTGCATCTACCGGACGCACCTCGGGATGCTGAGCGAGTACGCCTGCACGGTCCCGGCCGAAGCCGAGATCACCTGGCTCGCAGGCTCGGACCAGATGCAGTTCCGCCTCACGGGCACGGTCACCTTCGCCGATTGGGCGCCGGAGATCGTCGTCACCGGCGAATCGACGCTGCCCCGGCGCGAGGGGTCTTCGGCCCAGACCTTCACCCTGACGAACTGCAAGCTTCAGGCGAGCTTCAACTACGACGCCGAGTGCGTTCCGGGGCCGGGCAAGCGCTGACATCGGCCCAACGCCGCCAGGTTGCCGTCCGCCCGCCTGGGCCACGCGGCAACCTGACGGCCTCCGGCGCCCAGGCAGGTGCCGGCCCCCGCCGGCGCGAATAGAAGCACGGAGGTCCACCCACCATGCGTTTCGCGCTCGCCGCCGTCCTCGCCGCGCTCCTATGCCGCGCCTGCCCCGCCGATCCGGTCATCTTCCGCGACGACTTCGCCCGGTACCGGCGTTCCACCGTGCTCGACGGCTGGGACGTGGGCGCGGGCAAGACGCAGGTCCGCGGGAGCGCGCTGGAGCTGGAGGCGCGAGGCTACGCGCCGGTGGTCCCGTTCGATGCCCCCGACCTGGACCGGCAGGTGATGGAGGTGACCGTCACGCCCGACGCGCGCACCTCCAGCACGGCATGGTCCGCGGCGGCCCTGGTGCTGCAGCACGACGCGGCCAACTTCTGGCGGCTGGAGCTGGTGCAGGGGCCGAAGGGCGACTACTACGCCGAGCTGGTGGAGTCGCTGAACACGGTCTGGCAGGCACAGAACGAACCCGCCACGCGGCTGCCCTCCACCGGTCCGCTGCCGCCCCTGCGCTGGAGCTACGGCAAGCCCTACCGCCTGCGCCTGACGCTGGCCGCCGGCCAGATCCTGGGCGAGGTGCTGGATGCCGGAGCGGTGGTCTGGCGGCAGGGCTTCGGCCTCCCTGCGGGCGCGCGGGCCGTGCGGTCCGGCAGGCTGGCGCTGGCCGCTCTGGATATGCGGGCGCGCTTCGCCGATCCCATGGTGGCGGGCAAGGCTCCTGCCGCGCCGGCCCGGTCGCCGCAGGGGCGCCTCCGCGTCGCGGTCCACGGCGGCGGAGCGGTTCCGGTGGCGGCATCGCTGGCACGGCAGGGCTACGCGGTGCGATTGGCGGCCGACGACGCCGCCATCGCAGGCCTCTCCCGGACCGACACCGACATGGTGGTCTTCACCGATGCCGCCGACTGCCCCATCGAGGGGCGCGACGCCCTGCTGCGCTTCCTCCGCCAGGGCGGGCACATGATCGGCGCGGGAGGGCCGCTCTTCGACCGGAGCGTGGCCCGCACACGCGACGCATGGAAGGCCCGCCTTGCGGCACAGCCCACGCTGGATGCCCTGGCCGCACCGGGCGCCGACGCGACGGCGGGCTGGTGGCGCTCCAGCAACAACCCGCAGTCCGGCACGGCGTGGGTCGGTGAACGCGCCGGCCCCGCGGATGCGCCGGCCGCCATGCACGTTCGCGTGCCGGGCCTCACAGGCTGGGACGTGCTGGTGCGCGAGGCGCCGTCCGCCTTCCGCCCCGGCGCCACGCTCACGACGCTCTGGGCCAGGGGCGGGCCGAACACCCATTCGATGAGCGTGGAGTGGCAGGAGAAGGACGGCTCGCGCTGGATCGCCGCGGTGCCGCTGACGCCCGAATGGAAGCGCCACGTCCTGGAGCCCGCCGACTTCCGCTACTGGTCGGACAACGAGTCCAAGGGCCGCGGCGGTCCCGGCGACCTGCTCCGCCCCGAGGCTGCGGCCCGGATGCAGATCGGACTGGCGGTCAGCACATCGGCCATCGCCACCGGGAGCCACGAGTACTGGGTCGCGGGCCTGGGCACGGCCGCCATGCCCGAGGGCGCCCGTCTGCCCGACCTGGACGTCCCCACGCTGGAGCTCTTCTCGCCCTGGTACAAGGTCTACCGGTTGCCCTCGCTGCGCCCCACGGCGGCCCAGCTTCGCCGTTCGGCCGCCACGGGCAACCAGACCGGTCCCGTGGTCTCCCCCATTGCGCGGCCTCGCGGCCTGGGCTTCGACGTAGGGCGCAGGTACCGTTGGATCCCGCTGGAGCCGATCCGCGATGAGGCCGGCCGGGTCTGCGGGACCCGCGAGTCACTGCTGGTGAACCTCGTGCCGCCCTTCCGCGGCAGCCTCTGGGGCCACATCGCCGTCACGGACCCCGCCGTCGTGGCCGCCGCCGCCGGGCGCATGGCTCGGCGCATCGAAGAGGGCCTCTTCGTGGCGCGCGGCGGCGCAGGGCAGTTCAGCTACTTCACCGATGAGGCCGTCCCGCTGGGCGCGCAGGCCGTGAACTTCGGCGTTGCGGCGCGGCGCGTGACGCTGACCGTTCGGGTGATGGACGCCGCCCGCAAGCGCACGCTCCACACCGAGACCGAGCGCGCCACACCGGCCGCTCGCCGCAATGCGTTGGTAACCGGCGAGTGGCGGCCCCGGAGGTCGGCTCCCGGCCTCTATGTCGCCATCACGGAGCTGCGGACCGGAGGGCGGATCATGGATCGCGTGGAGCAGGAGTTCACCCTCCTGGCCGATCCCAACTCCCCGGCCGGCGCCTTCGTGACCGTGAAGTCCGGCCGGTTCATGGCCCCGCCCATGGGTAGGCCCGATGCGCCCAGGGCGGAGTGGCGGCCCTACGGCGTGAACTACTGGCAGTCCAACATCGCGGGCGGCGGGCCTGAGAGCGCCGACCAGCAGTGGATCAACCCCGGCTACTACGACCCCGAGGTCGTGGAGCGCGACCTGGCCACGCTCCAGAAGCTCGGGTTCACCTCGGTCAGCCTCCTCATGAGCGATCCGGCGCAGGTGCGGCAGGTGAACGACGTGGCCTGGCGGGCCGCGCGGCGCGGCATCCGGACGAACCTCTTCGTGGCCGGGGCGCATCCGTTCACCACCGATCGGAACCTCTACACCAGGCTGATCCGCGAGGGCCGGTTCGGGGGCAACGCCAACGTCTGGGCGTTCGACATCGCCTGGGAGCACCACCTGGGTAGCCACGACGAGCGTGCGCGATGGGACCGCGACTGGGAGGAGTGGGTCATCGACCAGTACGGGACCGTCGAGCACGCCGAGCGCGTCTGGGGCGTACCGATCCCCCGCGACGGCGCAGGCAAGGTGACCAACCCGCCGGACAACCAGCTACGCGACGACGGTCCATGGCTGAAGATGGTCACCGCCTACGAGCGGTGCGCCGACGACGTGATCAGCCGCCGCTACGGCAGGATCATCCGGGATATCCGGTCCATGGCGCCGCGCCGGCTCATCTCGGCCCGGTCCGCCTCGCAGCCGAGCTGGAGCCAGTGGTTCGCCTTCGACCTGGTCTCCAGCGGCAAGCACTTCGACTTCTCTTCGCCGGAGGGCTACGGGCTCGATCCGGCCGAGGCGGGCTTCACGGTGGCCTACGCCCGGTGGGCGGCGGCAGGCAAGCCGGTCTTCTGGGCCGAGTTCGGCGCCTCGATCTACCCCTACGACACCACCGGCGAGCGGGCCGACGCCCAGCGCAAGCTCCACGAGGGCTTCGCCGATATGCTCCTCCGCTCCGGCGCCGACGGCCTCTGCTCCTGGTGGAGCGTGGGCGGCTACCGCGTCGATGAGAAGAGCGACTACGGCATCATCGCGCCGGACGGCACGCCCCGCGCCGCCGCCCTGGAGCTGGCGCGCAGGGCCGGCGACGCGGCGGCGCCGGGGCCCGTCAAGCAACCGACGACGTGGGTCACCATCGACCGCGACCTCCACGCCGCGGCCTACGAAGCCGTCTACCAGGCCCACAAGCGAAGCTATACCGAAGCCGCGGCCACCGGGGGCATGGTGGGAGTGCGGACCGAGGGCACCGGCACGACCTCGGCGGATTGCCCGCTGACGGCGGTCGGCAACGCGCCGTATGACGGGTTCATGCCGCTGAAGCACCTGAACGCCGAGTTCACCACGGTGGAGGTGCTGGATGCCGCGGGCAAGTGGGTCTCCGTGCCCCGAGGCGGCTCCGTCACGGTGGCCCCCGGGCGGCCGGTGCAGCTGCGCGTCGCGGCGTGCAACCTGGGCGAGGCGCGGTGGGTCACCGAAGGCGACGGCGCCGTGCGGCTCATCGGCGACGACCGGCTCGACGCGCGTTCCGGCGCACGTCCCCGCCTGCCCTTCGCCGTGCCGCTGGCGGCCGACGCGCCGCGCTTCGCCGACATTCGCCTGGGTCCGTTCATCGTCGCCGCCAACGTGGACCGAGAGGTGGAGCTAACGCTCACCTTCGAGGCGGCCGGCCGCGCGCGCTTCGGGGAGCGCTATCCGCTCGCCCTGAGGCCCGCGCGCCCTTAGCGACGGCAACCGGCCGCACGGCGGGGTCGTCTCCTGCACTATACTGACTCTGCCGTGCCCAGAGGGCGCCGGAGGTGAATGATGGCTGCGATGCACAGAACTTGGCCGGCGCTGCTGCTCACGCTGGCGGCATGCGCGCCTGCCGGGGCGCAGGACTTCAGCGCGGGCGTCGCCCGGGCGCAGGAGAAGCTGGACCGGATCGTCAAGCTCATCGACGCAGTGGAGGCCCGCCATGCCCGAGCCGCCGAGGCGGCCAACTGGCGGGAGCTCTTCGACGGCAAGACGCTCGCCGGCTGGACGCGCACGGAGTTCGCAGGCGGCGGCGGAGTGCGCGTGGAGCCCGACTTCCGCGGCGGCGGCCCGGCCATCGTGGTGGAGGCCGGCGACACGCTCAGCGGCGTCACCTGGGCCGGAGCCCCACCGCCGACCATGGGCTATGAGATCAGCCTGGAGGTGATGAAGGTGGAGGGAAGCGACTTCGCCTGCGGCCTTACGTTCCCCGTCGCGGACACCCATGCCAGCCTGATCCTGGGCGGCTGGGGCGGCGGCGTGGTGGGCGTCTCCAGCATCGATGGGATGGACGCCTCGCAGAACGAGACTACCAGGTACATGGGCTTCACGGCGGGCCGCTGGTACGCCCTGCGCCTGCGGGTGACGCCGGGCAAGATCCAGGCATGGCTCGACGGCAAGCCCGTCATCGACGCCGATATCACGGGTAAGAAGATCAGCCTGCGCCACGGCGAGATCTACCGCTCGAAGCCGTTGGGGCTGGCGACGTTCCAGACCATCGGCGCCTACCGGGCGCTACGCCTCCGTCGACTGGGCGGGTAGGCCCACACCGGCGGCCACCGTGCTCAATCCAGCGGCTACCCAGTGCGCAGTGCGCTTCTTCGGGCAGTTCGAGGTTCGCATCCTCGGCGCCCCGGTGGAGCGCTTCCGCACGCGTAAGGCCGCCAGCCTCTTCGCCTACCTGGCCCTGCAGCCTGGCCGGTGGAGACCCCGCGAGGCCCTCGCCGACCTGCTCTGGCCTGAGTCCGACGACAGCCGACACAGCCTCAGCATGGCCCTGACCTTCATACGGCACGAGGTCGAGGCGCGGCCCAAACTGCCCGAGGGCGCCGTGCTGCGTGCCAACCGCATGGCAGTGTCCGCCGCCGCCGATGGGGTGACCTCCGATGCCGCAGAGTTTGACGCCGCGCTCGCCGCCGCTTCGGCGGCCTCCGCCGCGTCCGATGCTGAGGCCATGGTGGAGCGGCTGGCCGAGGCGGTCGGCCTCTACCGCGGCGAGATGCTTCCCGGGTTCTACGACGAGTGGGCCATCGAGGAGCAGCACCGCCACCGTGAGCGGTTCCTTGATGCCCTGGAGCGCCTTGTGGTCGCGGCGACCCGTTGCGGCCGCCCGGACTTCGCCCTGGAGCACGCGTTGCGCCTGGTGGCCGAAGACCCCTACCGTGAGGCGCCGTACCGCCACGCCACATCGCTCTACCTTGCCATGGGCCGCCAGGATCGGGCCGCGCGCCTCTGCGCCGAGATGGAGAGGCGCATCTACGAGGAACTGGGCGTGCCGCTCTCCGAAGACGCCCGCCACCTGCAGGCGGTCTGCCGCGCCGCGCCGCAGGCCGGCCGTGCCGGCGACCATCAAACGCCGAAAACACCCCCGAGCCGCAGCACTGATCCCCTCGGTGCGCCTGAGCCGCCGCGGGGCGCGGTGCCGCTGGCCTCACGGTACTACGTGGTCCGGTCCGCCGACCAGATCTTCCATGACGCCATCGAGCGTGGCGATAGCATCGTCCTGCTGCGCGGCGCGAGGCAGGTCGGCAAGACCTCGTTGCTGGCCAGGGGACTGCAGGGCGCCCGCGACCGGGGCGCCGGCGTTGCCTCCGCACAGCTACAGATGTTGGACCGCTCGTTGATGCAATCCAGCAATGATCTCTTCCTGGCCCTCGCGCGGGAGCTGCACGAGCAGCTGGAGCTACCTGATGCGCCTGACGACGTCTGGGACGCCCGCAGGGGAGCCAGCCCCAACCTGCGCCGCTACTTCCGGCGCACCGTGCTGCCGAGCGCGGGCAGCCGCCTGGTCTGGGGCCTCGACGAGGTAGATCGCCTCTTCGGAGCGCCCTGCGCCGATGACCTTTTCAGCCTGCTTCGCTCGTGGAATGACGAAAGGGCGCTGGACCCCGCCGGCCAGTGGGCGGCGCTCACCGTGGTGATCGCCTACTCCACCGAGGCTCATATGCTCATCACCGACCTCAACCAGTCGCCCTTCAACGTGGGCACACAGGTCTCCCTGCGCGACTTCACCCAGGCAGAGGTGGATGACCTGAACGTGCGGCACGGCTCGCCGCTACGCACAGCCGAGGATCGGAAGCGCTTCGCTTCGCTCGTGGGCGGCCACCCCTTCCTGGTGCGGCAGGGCCTCTATCAGATGACCGTCCACGGATCGAGCCTCGACGCGCTCGTGCGCGAGGCCCTGCTTGAGCACGGCCCGTACGGAGACCATCTGCGGCGCATCGGGTCGCTGTTGGCGCGCGATACCGGCCTCCATGAGTGCGTGCAACGGATTGTGGCGGGGGGCGTCGAGATGGACCGCGACAGCTTCTACAGGCTCCGAAGCGCAGGTATCGTGGCGGGTGAGTCGGCGACTTCCGTGAGCCTCAGGTGCGGCCTGTATGCAGACTACATCGCGCAACTCGCCGGCTGAGGCAGCCGGCGCCGGCGCCCTGTTCTTCGAGGCCGGTGGAAGCCTGGGGCCCCACGCGCCCTCGTATGTGGTGCGGCGCGCCGACACCGAGCTCCACGAAGCCCTGCTCCGCGGCGAGCTCTGCTATGTTCTCACCCCGCGTCAGATGGGCAAGAGCTCGCTCAAGGTGCGCACCGCCACGCGCCTCAAGCAAGACGGCCTCCGCGTGGCGGTGCTCGATCTGACCGCCATCGGCCGGAACCTCACCGTGGAGCAGTGGTGCTTCGGCATGCTGGATGTGATCGGCGAGCAACTGGGCCTGGAGGACGAGGTGGAGCGCCGATGGGACGCAGGTGCGGGCCTCGGCCCGGTGCAGCGGCTCATGGCAGCCATCCGGCAGGCCGCCTCGGCGCACCCGCTGGTCCTCTTCATCGATGAGATCGACGTCGTGCAGAGCCTGCCCTTCTCGGCGGACGAGTTCCTGGCCGCCATCCGCGAGATGCACGACCGCCGTGCCACCGATCCCACCGCGGCCCGCGTCACCTTCTGCCTCCTGGGCGCAGCATCGCCGGGGGACCTCATCGGCGACCCGAGGGTGACGCCGTTCAATGTCGGGCGCCGCATCGAGTTGGGCGACTTCACACGGGACGAGGCCCAGAGCCTGGCGGCGGGCCTTGCAGCCGGTGGACCGGGCGGCGCTACCCGACGTCAGGTTCGCGAGGCATGCCGCCTGCTCGACCGGGTGATGCACTGGACCGGCGGGCACCCTTACCTGACGCAGCGCCTCTGCAAGGCGGTAGCCGGCTCGCCGCATGGCTCCGCACGCCGCACGGTGGACCATGCCTGCCGAGGCCTCTTCCTGCGCGACAGGGCGGGCGAGGCCGACCCGAACCTCTCCTTCGTGCACCAGCGCCTGCTCCGCGACAGGACCGACACCGCCGACCTGCTGGCCCTGTACGGGCAGGTGCTGGCGGGTGTTCGGGTCGCTGAGGACGAGCGCGATCCCCTCATCGCGCTACTGCTCATCTCGGGGCTCTTGCGCCGCGCCGGCGGCAGGCTCCAGGTGCGGAACCGCATTTACGGGCGGATCTTCGACGCCGGATGGATCAGCCGCAGCATGCCCGGAGCCGAGTTGCAGCGCCTACGGAGCGCGTACCGCCGTGGTGTCATTCGCACCGCGGCGGCCGCGGCTGCGATCCTACTGGCCCTCGTGGTCTGGGCCCTCACGTCCTACGACATGGCGCGCCGGTCGCAGCGCCTCACTGACGAAGCCATGGAGCAGCAGCGCGAGATGTCGGTCCTCGCGGTGGACCTGCGCCGCACCGCATCGGAGCGCGGGGAGGCCGTGCGCTCGCTGGAGCGATCGGTCTGGCAAGCCAAGCAGCTCCGGTCGGCGGCCTCGGCGCGGGAGCTGGAGGGCCGTGACCGATTGTTGCACCTGCTACGCTCCAACGCCTCGGCGGCGCTGGGACGGGGCGACGTCTACGGCGCCCTGCTCTGGGTCGCAGAAGCGGTCCGCCTGGATGATCGGCCCGATGGCCCGGACCGCCTCCGCTACGGCGCGGTACTGGCCCACGCGCCGACGCTCTGCGCCCTCTGGTGTGATGTCGACGGCGCCGACCTCTCGCCGGACGGCCGCTGGGCCGCCACCGTGGCCACGGGTGGCGAGGTTCGGATTTGGGGCGTTGCCACCGGCCGCCCATCATTGGCCGGAACTGTCTCCGCCCCCACCGCCTCGTTCGTTGCTTTCAGCCCGGACAGCCGCACACTGGCTATCTACGGCGGCAGGGAGCTCCGGTTCGTCACGCTAGATGTCGAGCCGAAGCTCGGGCGCCGTAGTCGGATAGCAGGCCCTATCTGCTCCCTAGCCTGGTCCTGGGACTCCTCGCGGGCTGCCGCCTACAGCCTGGACGGCACGGTGTACCTGTTCAACGTCTCGGACCCGCGCGGCGTGCCGCTGATGTACAGGTGCTTCGCCGGGGTCGGCCGTGTGGCCATGGGCCCCGACCGCAACCTCGTCGCAGCCGCGGCGCCCAGCGGCAGCGCCTACCTGCTTGACTTGCCCAACGCCAGGCAGGTCGCGGTCACGCCCGTGCTCGGCGATGTCCGCGACGTAGCGGTGAGCCCGATCGGGCCGATACTCGCCACCGCCTCACGGCCTTTCTATAATGCAGGCGCAGGCCTGTCCGGCGCCGGGCTCTGGCTACCGGGCACAGACCGCGCCGCTGTCCCGTCCATGGAGCATGCCGGCGGCAGCTCCAGTGTCAGGTTCAGCCCGGATGGTCGACAGGTAGTCACGGCGGGCTCGGACCATCATGTCCAGGTCTGGGAAGCCGCCACTGGGCGCGCCGTCGGGCATCCCATCGACCTGGGATCACCGGGGACGGAGGCCATCTTCGACGCCGCCGGTGAGCGCCTCATCACGGCGTCGCAGTCAACGGGATCTCGCGTCTGGCGCGTCACGGGAGAGCCGCTGACACCCATACTGGGCCCTGCCGCCGGCGCACTGGGCATCAAGCTGAACAGCCGCGGCGACCTCCTGTTGGTTCGGGATTCGCGCCGGCAGGCCTGGCTCTGGAAGCTGTCCGATGAGGCGGTTCGGACGCTCTCAAGCCGCGCCACCTGCGCGGCCGTCAGCCCGTCCGACGACCGTGTGGCGATCGGCGACGGCGGCGGCTCGTGGCTGCTGCACGCGTCGGCCCGGCCGACGCGTCCGGTTCGGCTCACCTCGGGCGGCATGGCCGAAGACCTCCACTTCAGCCCCGACGGGCGGCTTGTGGCGATGGCATGTCGCGGCGGCTACGCGCGCGTCTTCCGCACGTCGAACCGGTCGCTCGTCTTCGCCGCCCCGATGGGCGCGCCGGTGACGGATATCTGCTTCAGCCGCGATGGGCGCCGGTTGGCCGCTGTCTCCAGCCGTCGGGCGGTCGTATACGAGACAGCCGCCGGCCGGCCGGTGCGCGTCTTCCAGCCGTCGGGTTCAGGGTTCTCATCGGTGTGTCTCGATCCGCAGGGACTCACGGCCGTCATCGCCGACGAGAGCGACCGTGTGGTCTTCTATGACGTACCCAGCGGCAGGCGCCTCGGCGCGTTCCAGCACGCCGGAGACGTGAATGCCATCGACTTCACGGCCGATGGCCGGCTGGCGCTCACCGCATCGAACGACGCGTCGGTCCGCCTGTGGAGTGCGCGCACGGCCAAGCCGGTCGGTCCGCCGATACTGCACGGCCATTCCGTGTGCCACGCCTGCTTCAGCCCCGACGGCAAGGCGATGGCCGTCGCTACGGGCGAGCAGGACGCCTCGGGCCCCCGCACCGCGCACCTCTGGAGCGTGGCGACCCGCCTTCCGTTGACGCCACCCCTGGAGCATCAGGGCGCCATCCGCCACGTCGCCTTCAGCCGTGATGGCCGCCTGGTGGTGACAGGCAGCGTGGACAGCAGTGTGCGGGTCTGGGACGCCGCCACCGGGGAGCCAATCACGCAACCGCTCCCGATGCCCGGCCAGGTCTACATGGCTGAGTTCTCGCACGATGGCCGGCAGGTACTGGCCGCGTGTAACAGGGGCTACGTCCGCATCTGGAACCTGGCGCGGGCCACAGGGCCGCACGCCCGGCTGGCCGCCCTGGCGGAGGTCCTCTCAGGGAGGCAGATCGACACTGCCGGCGGGGCAGTGGGCCTTACGGCAGACGGGCAACGCATCGCTGCCGAGAGCCTCTGGCCGGAACTCGCCCGCCGGCCGCAGGCGCCGCGTCGGGCAAACCGGGAATGAACGCGATCTGCGCGATTTGATGCTCATTTGACGCTGTGTTGATGGTCGAGTAGTAGGATGGTAGTCGCCGGGGGGCCAGTTGACCACAACGCCGATGATAGCCCTCCAGAGATGTTCGAGTTACCCCCGGCTTTTTTTCTCGCCCGCTCTGGCTCCCATGGCGCCCACTAGCCTGGCGTGAACCATGCGTCATGCAGGCGCCGCAGGAGCTCGCGCGTCACCTCCAAGCCGGACCCAGATCCGATCACCGCGTCGATCCCGCAGTGGGGGCAGAGCGCGGTGGCTTCGCCGTCAGGCTCATCGCACCAGTCATCCTCGCCCAGCGCCTCGGGGCCGAAAGTGCGCAGGCAGTGGTAGCATCCGCACAGGTCGCCTGCCAGCAGCTCGGCGCGGTTGTGCATCGCGTGTGCGTTGGCCAGTGCCGCCTCGCGCGCGGCCTTGTCGTTGGAGCTACCTATCGTCGCACCCACCTCTTCTTCACATCGCCGCGGATGGCGGTGATCAACACGTTGTCATTGCCGATGGCCACATAGATGCCGCCTTTCCATCGCACTGTGTTGCTGTGCAAGGGGTCGAAGTAGAGCCGGCCGTGCTTCACCACGTCGATCACGTCGTTGGCGGTGATGTCGCGGTCGCCCAACCGCTGCACGAAGTGCTTGGTCACAGCCATGCCGGTGGCGGTGCGGATGCGGGCCACCTCGGCGTCGGAGCCGTAATCGGCCGGCGCGGCAGCAGACGGCGAACGGGCCTCTGGCTTCGCCTGGACGCCGGCCGCATCGGCCGCTGAGCGCTCGGCCGCCGGCGGCTCCTGGGCTCCGGCTGCCACGCGCCACTCGGTATCGGTCGCCGCCCGCCCGGCCCACGGTAGCGCGTCAGGCTCCTCCAGGAGCAGTGTCTCGCCCCTGCCGACCATCGTCGGCGTAGCGGAGCCCTGTGCGAGGGCCACGGCCACCTTGCCCTCGGCGGAGGTAACGCGGGCCGCCTTGCCGGTGACGGTGGCGGAGAACGCCGCCGCCTGTGCCGAGAGCGAGTGGCCCGGCAACGCAACCACGAGCCGGCCTGCGGTCACCCGAAGGACCACCGTGCCGGCCGCGACGCGGAGCGATGGTGCGGTATCAGACTTGGCGGACAGCGCCGACGCCTTCGCGCCCGCACCCATCCGCACGGTGAACCGGCCCGGCGCCTCGAACCGGGCGGGGCCGACCAGCGTGTCTCCGGCCCGAAGTTCCAGCCCGGCCCGCACGGCCATGGGCTTGCCCAGCCGCTGCGGAGCCGAGCCCGAGAGCCAGCGGATGGCCGGCGCCGGCTGACTGATGGCCGATGATGCCAGCCAGGCGGCGACAAGGGCGACGAGTGCTGCGCGATGCCTCATGGGGATCCTCCAATCGTGCGGACCGTACTCCTGTATGCTACCCCGGTCTCCAAGCAAAGGGCCCGGCGCTCCCCGCATCCGGGAAAGCGCCGGGCCCCGAACCCGTGCGTCTACGGCACGACGTTGAAGCTGGTCGTAGCCGTCACGGCCTTGTACCACGCGTCGCCGGCGAACTCGGCGGCGGCGG
>CAISJD010000109.1 GCA_903885605.1 uncultured Chthonomonas sp.
GCAGCCTCCAGCATGCAGCGCGCCATGTCGCTCCGAACCGAACTGAGGTCGCCGTACATCCTGTCCTCAGGGTCGCCGATCCGCGATGACATTTGACCGAACAACGACCGCAAAGATACACTGACCATCAGAGTGCTCCTCTCCTTCTGGATTGTCCCAACAACCCCTACGAAGAGCAGGAGCACTCTGGTCTGTTACACACTCCAATCATGCACTACCACGATTTGCTTGTAAAACTCGGACCGAGTCGGGAGTAACGACCCTCCGACGGAGCAGTGCCGTGGTTCTGCGGCCGGTCCGCGCCTGCGACCAACGTCGGCGCGGTCGCTCTTGACTCGCTGCGACCGGCCGGAGTATCATGGTTAGCACTCAGGTGGTGAGAGTGCTAATCACCGCCGGTCACTCAGCGTATGGAACTCGGGAGGTTGAACGACTATGGCATTGCGACCGCTTGGCACAAAGATCGTCGTCGAGCCTGCGGCGGAAGAAGAGAAGACCGCAGGCGGCATCGTTCTTCCCGACACGGCGAAGAAGAAGTCCCAGGAAGGCACCGTCATCGCAGTCGGTACCGGCCGGACGCTTGATGACGGCACCAAGGTGCCCGTCGCCGTTGCAGTCGGACAGACGGTGATCTACTCGAAGTATGGCGGCACCGAGATCGCGCTCCAGGGCAAGGACTACATCGTCCTGGACGAGGATCAGGTCTACGCGATCAAGGAGTAGCGCTCCTGGAGCTTGAGCGGCCCCTGACGCAGGGCGCCGCATCTGATACGGAGTAGGAGAGAACTATGGCAGCGAAGCAGCTACTGTATGATGAGGAGGCGCGGCGCGCTCTGGAGCGCGGCGCCAACATGGTGGCGAACGCCGTGAAGGTCACGCTGGGGCCCAAGGGCCGCAACGTGGTGCTTGAGAAGAAGTGGGGCAGCCCCACGATCACCAAGGACGGCGTCACCGTCGCCAAAGAGATCGAGCTTGAGGACCCGTATGAGAATATGGGCGCCCAGCTCGTCAAGGAAGTGGCGTCGAAGACCAACGACGTAGCCGGCGACGGCACCACCACGGCCACCGTGCTGGCGCAGTCCCTCGTCAACGAGGGCCTCCGCTACGTGGCGGCCGGCGGCAACCCGCTCCTCGTCCGCAAGGGCATCGAGATGGCCGTCGCCAGCGCCGTCGAGACGATCAAGGCCAAGGCCATCGAGGTCCGCGGGCATGACGAAGTGGCTAACGTGGCCTCCATCGCCGGCAACGACCCGGCCGTGGGCGCCATCGTGGCCGACGCCATGGACAAGGTCGGCAAGGACGGCGTCATCACCGTCGAGGAGAGCAAGGGCACCACGGACGCCCTCGAAGTCGTCGAGGGCATGCAGTTCGACAAGGGCTACATCTCCCCGTACTTCGTGACCGACGGCGAGCGCATGGAGGCCGTCCTCGAGGATCCGATGATCCTGATCTTCGAGAAGAAGATCTCCGCTGCGGCCGACATCATCCCGCTCATGGAGAAGACCGCCCAGTCGCGCCGCCCGCTCGTGATCATCTCCGAGGACGTGGACGGCGAGGCCCTGGCGACCCTGGTGCTGAACCGCATCCGCGGCACCGTCGCCTCCTGCGCGGTGAAGGCTCCCGGTTTCGGCGACCGCCGCAAGGCGATGCTCGAGGACCTGGCGATCCTGACCGGCGGCAAGTTCATCAGCGATGACCTGGGGGTCAAGCTGGAGAACGTCGACTTCACGATGCTGGGCGCCGCCAAGAAGATCGTCGTCAGCAAGGACGAGACCACGATCATCGAGGGCGCCGGCTCCCATGAGGCCGTCACCGGGCGCATCATCCAGATCCGCCGCCAGATCGAGGACACCGACAGCTCCTATGATCGCGAGAAGCTGCAGGAGCGCCTGGCCAAGCTGGCCGGGGGCGTGGCCGTCATCAAGGTCGGCGCCGCCACCGAGACCGAGCTGAAGGAAAAGAAGCACCGCTTCGAGGACGCCCTCTCGGCCACCCGTGCGGCCGTTGAGGAGGGCGTTGTGCCCGGCGGCGGTACGACCTACCTGATGGCACAGGCCAACCTCCCCGGCGTCCAGCCCGAGGCCGACGTGAACCACGGCATCGCCATCGTCCGCCGCGCCCTGGAGGAGCCGCTCCGCCAGATCGCCGCCAACGCGGGCCTCGAGGGCTCCGTGGTGGTCAGCAAGGTCCGCGCGCTGCCCGAGGGCCAGGGCCTCAATGCCCTGACCGAGGTCTACGAGGATCTCGTGGCCGCCGGCATCGTGGACCCCGTCAAGGTCACCCGCGCCGCGCTGGAGAACGCATCCTCCATCGCCGGCATGCTCCTCACGACCGAGACGCTCATCGTCGAGAAGCCCGAGAAGAAGTCCGCTCCCGCCAACCCGGGCGGCGGCATGGACTACGACTAGACCCACGCCTGACCGCTGTACCGCAACGAGCCCCCGGCGCCGCTTGGCCGGGGGCTCGTGGCATGTGGGTCGCCTCACCGAAGCTACCGGGCGCAGCGGAAGCCTATGGGCAGGTAGTAGTAGAGTTGCGGGCCCATGCTGGGCCGCCTATCCATGCTGTCCAGCGGCACTGCGTGGCCCATCTCCCGGCGCATCCGGCCCGGGCCGCGCCATACCGCGTAGCCGTCGGGCAGCGAGGCCTGGAAGCCCGGGCGGCTGGTGGGTAGCGTGACGGCGTCGGCCTCGTAGTCCCATCCCACGCTCAGCTTCAGCCGCGCCACTGGTCCCACGTTGCTCAGGAGATCGCTCAGGCTGGACCACATCACGAGGTCGTCCGTCGTCGGCCCGAACATGGCACGCCGGTAGAGGCGCGACATCGGAGGCAGCAGTCCACCGGTCGAGGAGCCCACGTCCAGCGGGCGCGGGCCGAACGTCTGGGTGCGTGCCGGTTCGAGGCCGAACTGCAGGGCGATCGTCCGCCGGTTCAGCGGGCGCCACGACGGCGGCGCGACGAGCTCAGCGGCATTCAGGATCATGTCCTCGGCGCCCTCGGGCGACTTGTCGAAGCCGCGCGCGCCGCATGGCAGCGTCAGCAGCGGGTCTCGCCAGGCCTGCGCGAGCGCCTCGAAGGCCCGTATGGCCTCGTCATGCGACCATTGCGCGGCTTCCCGGGCCGCCGGCGTCCGGGTGATCCACGGCAGCGCATAGGGCGAGGGATGCAGGCTCCGGTCGAGGCCGGGGTTGGCGCGAAGGTAGGCCTCATGGGCGCGGCAGAGCTTCTGCCACGCGGCGTCCCGGTCGCGGAGGTAGGCTCGCACCCAGTCGGGCTGCTGCGCCGGTCCACTCGGACCCAGGGCCGCCCGGCACCACTCGTAGGGCGTTGGAAGGCGCTTGCCGTGGGCACGGGCATAGCCCTGGGCGCCGGGGAGCGGCACGCCGAGGACGGGCAGGTCGGCGATCTCATCGGGGAAGGGCTCCGCGTCCGATCCCCAGGTGAGCGGGCGGTGGCGGGTGCGGAAGGCCAGCGAACGGCGGCTCTCGGCGGGCAAGGCGAGCCAGTAGCGGAGGTACTCGCGGTTGGACACCTCGTGGGTGTCGATGCGGTAGGGCGCCAGGCAGGCGGTCGCCGCGCCCATCAGGTCGGGTTGCTGTGCAGCGATCTCGGAGGGAACACTCGTTAGGCCGCCTTCGACCGCCACCATCGGGCCATCGGCGTCGGTCGGCTCAGCGATGGGCGCCGCGGTCACGCAGTTGGTGGCGTCGCCCAGCGCCTCGAAGTCGCGGATGTCGGCCGACCGAAGTTGTGCGTCGATGGCGCAGAGGAGGCCGACGACGTGCCCCTCGCCGGACTGCACCGCGTCGCCGATCGATGGGGCTGCGTTCCCCTCATCCCACGTCGCGGACCATCGCGGCGCGCCGGGTTCGTCGCGCGTGGCCGCTGCCTTCAGGTTGATGGGAACGGTTCGCGGCTCAGGACCGCCGGCGCAAACGGCCTCGCATGCCGACGGGACGGTCCCTGCCGGAACCAGCATCGGCCGGACTGCCGGCCAGTGCGCGCCCGTGCACCTGAGTAGGCTCCAGCCCGTCCGCACCGGTCCGCCGGCGACGGTGCGGGCCAGGGCCTTGCGTTCACCGGGCCTGCCGGACCCGAAGCCGACCTCGATGCTCTGCTTCCCGCCCTCCTCGGCGCGCCCGGCCACCGTCACCGTGCGGGAGAGGAGCTCCGATGGGGCGAGGAGGAAGCCGTCGCAACGGATGACGAGCGCGGCGCCCGTCCGGGTGATGCTGACCGCACCGTCGTCGGTCGTGGTCACGACGCGGAGGCCGACGACCGCCTGCTGTGCGCTTCCCGTGTGCTCAGAGGGCCACCCAGGGACCGGAGCCGCCTGGCGCCGTGCGCCTGCAGCAACGCAGGCAACGGCTATCGTGGCCGCGAGGCAGATGCGTCCCAAGGCCCGTGCCATACCCATTAGCGTCCTCCATGAGTGGGACGCGGTGAGTGGCGGGCCGGGTTACACGCCGGGCAGGGCGCCGGTGTCGGGCGCAACGGGAGGCGCCGGCGCCGCGGTGCGCCATATCTCCCACCGCTCACGCCTGTGCCACTGGCACTTGAAGCGCCTCGGACACGAGAACCAGAGCGAACTCCACATCCTGACCCTCAGCCGCGATCCGCGCGACTTGAGGGCCGTGCGTCGCTTAAGCACCGCTGCACGCTGCTGTGCGGCTCATCGGTTGCCTCCAGACTGAACAGGAACCACCAGAATCGGCCCTGCGAGTGCAAGACCCACCGCTCAATAGCCAAGGGTATCACATCGTAAACCAGTTGTCAACAGACCATCGCGCCCCATCGGCAGGAGCGAGTGGCCATGGCGCACTCGCGACCCCTGCGGGGTACGCTTACGCCCGGACGCCGCCGTGGCGGACCTCTCACCCGGTAGTCAGGAGCCCGTCATGCGTGTTCATGTCTTCAGTGTCGGTCCGATGGAGAACAACACCTACGTCATTGAGGACGAGGCCACGAGCGCCGCCGCGGTCATCGACCCGGCCTTCGGTAGCGAGGCCGTGCTCGCCTTCGTGCAGTCGCGCGAGCTTCGGCTTGAGTGGGTGCTGAACACGCACGCACACCTCGACCACGTGGTCATGAACGCCGACTTCGTCAACGCGACCGCCGCCGTCCTGGCGATCCACCCGGAGGAGTTGCCCCTGTTGCGGGCCACGCGTGAGCAGGCGGCCTGGTTCGGCGTGGAGCCGCCCGAGTACGTCGAGCCGGGGCGGCTACTGGCCGACGGCGACGAGGTCCGCGTGGGTGATTCGGTCCTCGAGGTCGCCCACACGCCGGGGCACTCGGCCGGGAGCGTCTGTTTCCTCGCGCCGGGCGTGGCCATCGTGGGTGATGTCCTCTTCGCGGGCTCCATCGGCCGCACGGACCTGCCCGGCGGCGATATGGATACCCTCCTGGCGAGCATCCGGACGAGGCTGTATACTCTCGATCCGGCGACGCGCGTGCTGCCGGGACACGGCCCAGAGACCACCGTGCTCCAGGAGATGCTGCACAACCCATTCGTCGGCGCGGCCTGAGAGGAGAGGGACTATGGCGCTGATTGAGGCGGGACTGGTCCGGCTGACGCTGGAGGGGGCGCAGGTAGCATTGGCGGCGGCGATGGAGCGAGCCGGCGCGATCGGCGTCGATATGGACGTGGCGGTGACGGACTCGGCGGGCATCCTTCTGGCCTTCGCACGAATGGACGGAGCCAAGCTGACGAGCGTTGAGATCGCCATCAACAAGGCTTTCACCGCCGCCTGTACCCGCAAGGGCACACACGAGTATGCAAGCGTGGCCGGTTGCGGCGGGGGAGCGTTCGGTATCCATGCCAGTCATGGCGGGCGCTTCAGCATCTTCGGCGGCGGTGTTCCGATCATCGTGGGCGGGCAGTGCATCGGGGCGGTGGGCTGCAGCAGCGGCTCGGCGGAGCAGGACCGCGATGTGGCCGAGGCCGGCGTCGGCGCACTCCTGGCGGCCCTGGGCGAGACCGCCTGACTACAGGCCGCCGATGCCCGATTCCGGCGGCAGGTGCCAGCCGAAGATCATATCCAGCACGGTCCTCGCGAACCCGGTGGCGAATTCACCCAGCACGAGGCCGATGAAGAAGGGGAGCGCGCGCTGGTAGGTCTTGAGGCCGCCGTACCGGAGGATGAGCACCTTCGCCAGCCAGCTCACGAATATGGGAAGCCACAGCCTGAAGAGCCCGAAGCTCCCGGCCACCAGATAGCCCGCCGGGTGGAACGGCCACCAGACGAACCGTGTGCGCATGCCCGCTAGGAAGACCGTGAAGAGCGTGCCGAAGGCGTAGGCCATGATGGAGCCCGGGTCGGCCTGCTGCGGCGACGTGAGCCAGCCGTCCAGCTTCGACCAGGGCTCGTTGCCGAACGCCCACATGGCCGGCCCGCGGAACTTCGCGCTCTCCAGCCCCACCACGTAGGTGCTGTGCAGGTAGGCCCAGAACGCCGCGACGGCCCCGACGCCCGTTGCCAGCACGATGGCAATCGTCAGCGCGGGCAGATGCGTGTTGGTCTTCCTCCCGAGGCGCAGGGCGTCCACGTGCGTCTGCATGGGGAACTGGCGATGGGTCCGGGAGAGGAAGAAGAAGAGGGTCATCACGGTCAGGTCGCCGCGCGTCCATGCGGCCGTGCCGGAGACCCGCTGTAGCACCTGATCGGCGCCCACCTGGTAGAGCTCGAACGTCGGCAGGCCGAGCTCGGCCCGCATTCGCGCCACCACAATGACGATGACAAAGAGGATGCCCAGGTAGAGCGCCGCGGTGGCGGGGCGCATGCCCGCCGTCACGGCGAACGTCAGCATCCCCACCGTTCCAGCCAGCGCGCCGAAGACCGCCATGCGGTAGCTCATGGCTTCTGGCTCGTGCCCGGGGCTCGTCTTCGGCGGGTGGAGCGCCTCGCGCCACGCGGCGGCCAGATGGCTCCGGGCGGCCCAGAGGATAGCCAGGAAGACGCCCAGGATTGCTCCGACGCCCTGCTGCTGCACGTAGGGGAACTTGCCCCAGTCGGTGTAGCCCATCATGGCCGCGCCGACCATCTCCACCCGGCTGAGAAGCATGAAGAACCAGCACGAGAAGCCCAGCTGAGTGGGTAGCAGGAAGGCCAGGCCGTAGGCGAAGGGGAAGCTGGAGATGGGCAGAGGGCCGGCGGCGTTCCATGGGTAGGTCTGGGCCGTGTAGATCTGCACGCCGATCGGCAGCCCGGGAACCGACGGGACCAGGGCATGGATGAGGTTGATGATCTGCCCGGTCGCCCCGATCCCCGCGCCGATCCAGAAGACGGGAGAGCCCGTGAGGCTACCCGGCTGCGTGATGATCTGGATCGGGATTTCGGCGATGGGATAGTTCAGCCGCTCGGCGTCCCACTGCTTGCGAAGCAGCGACGAGAGGCAGAGCATGGTCCACGCCACCATCATGACGAAGAGCGTCCACCATCCCAGCGGCGCCAGCCAGGGCCGGATGTGATCCCACGTGTAGAGCGTGTTGCTTCCCTGGTAGAGGGCATCGATGACGCCCCTGTCCGACACGACCAGGTGTGGGGCGATGTGCGGTACGATCTTGTCCGCCCAGCCCGTCTCCGGCGTGCTGTGTCGGAAGACGTAGGTGAGCGTGGTGAAAAGGATCTGGAGTTGGTCGTGCCCGGCCAGGTTGCTGGCCACGGCCGCAATGATGTAGGCGCCGACCAGTTCAGCCTGGCTGAGGACCCACGCTGGGCGCAGCCGTCGGAGCAGGGCGTTGATGCCCATGAGGACCAGCAGCAGCGTGACGCAGTTGAAGAAGATGGCCTGGGTAGTGGCATTGTCCGAGTACCGGACGTACTCGATCTCGGTGATCCACCAGGCATTGGCCGGGATGAGGAGCGCGCAGAGCAGGACCACGCGGAGCGTGAGAGGGGATCGGCGGTCGCCCATGGGTCCTGCAGGAGGCGCCATGCGGGCTACATCCGCGCCGCGACTGCCTGCTCGAGCGGCGCCGAATGGACCCTTCGCACGGATACCGGTTGCAGGAGGTAGACGCGGTCGGCGCCCTTCCACGCCGTGTGCCCCTTGCCCCAGAAGACCAGATAGGCGTACTTGCCGTCGGTGGTGGGCCGCCACTCGTTGACGCCCTGACCGGTGAACAGGACGATTCGCACGTAGGGCTTCACCGGGACGTCATCGGTGAAGACGTACATGGCGCGTCGGTTGGGATCGGCGTCCTCGTCCATGTAGGAGCCGTCGCAGACCGCCCAGCCCCGCAGCGAGAGGGTGTTGAGCCCGTGGTTCTGCAGCACCACGTACTCGCCGGCGGGGTCGGCGCAAAGATGGATATCTTCGATCCTCAGCATGCCTAGCACTCCCCATGTTGGCCGCGCCGGGTCCCCTGGACGGCGACCCGGCGCGGCAGAGTAAGTAGGGCGTTAGGAGCAGCCGAACACGGAGCCGCAGTTCAGGCACTTGTAGCAGGCCCCGTTACGAACCATCAGCGCGCCGCACTCCGCACAAGCGGGTGCGTCGGCCTGCAGTTGGAAAATCTCTCGTTCACGCGCGGTGTAGGCCGACGCCGCTCCATCGGACCGACCGGCCGCCACGGCGCTCGGCGCCGGCTCGTGCGCTGCCTCGGCTCCGTTGAGCGACCGCGTGTCCGTCGGCGGCTGCGCGTCCCTGGGAAGGTACTTCTGGCCCAGCCAGCGGAAGATGTAGTCCGGGATCGACTTGGCGAAGCGGATATCCGGGTTCGGCGTCATGCCGGAGGGCTCGAACCGCATATGCGCGAACTTGCCCACCAGGGTCTCCAGCGGCACGCCGTACTGCAGCGCCAGGGAGGCCATCGTGGCGATGGTATCCATGAGGCCGGAGATGGTTGAACCCTCCTTGCTCATGGTGAGGAAGATCTCGCCGGGTGAGCCGTCCTCGTACATGCCCACGGTGATATAGCCCTCGTGGCCCGCGATGCTGAACTTGTGGGTGATGGCTTTGCGCTCGTCGGGCAGCTTCAGGCGTACCGGGCGCAGCTCGGGCGCAATGGGTGCATCCTCTGCCTTGCCCTTCTCCTGCTCCTGCGGCTTGGTGTTCAGCGGCTGGGTGCGCTTGGAGCCGTCGCGGTAGATGGCGATGGCCTTGATGCCCAGGCGCCAACCCTCCACGTAGACCTCCATGATGTCCTCGGCCGTGGCGCTGTTGGGCATGTTAACGGTCTTGGAGATCGCGCCGCTGATGAAGGGCTGCACGGCGGCCATCATGCGGACGTGGCCCATGTAGTGGATGGATCGCTGCCCGTTGGCGGGTGTGAAGGCGCAGTCGAAGACCGAGAGGTGCTCGTCCTTGAGGAAGGGCGCGCCCTCGATGGTGTCGTTGGCGTCGATGTAGGCGATGATGTCCTTGACCTGCCTGGCCGTGTAGCCCAGCCGGTTCAGCGCCTCGGGCACGGTGTTGTTCACGATCTTCATCACGCCGCCGCCCACGAGGCTCTTGTACTTCACGATGGCGATGTCCGGCTCGACGCCGGTGGTATCGCAGTCCATCATGAAGCCGATGGTGCCGGTCGGCGCCAGGACGGTGGCCTGGGCGTTCCGGTAGCCGTAGACGGAACCTAGCTCGATGGCCGTGTCCCACGAGGCTCGGGCGCCCGCGATGATCTCGGCGGGAGCCAGCCTGGCGTCGATGGCCTCTATGGCCTGCCTGTGCATTCGCATGACATCGAGGAACGGCTCGCGGTTCGGCGCGTAGCCCTCGAAGGGGCCGCCGTGGTCGCGGGCGATGACGGCGCTCTGGTGGTACGCCTCGCCGGTCATGACGGCGGTGATGGCGGCCGCGATGGCCCGGCCCTCGTCGCTGTCGTATGCCACGCCGCGGGACATGAGCAGGGCGCCGAGGTTGGCATAGCCCAGGCCCAGCGGGCGGTACTTCAGGCTGTTGGCCCAGATAGCCGGCGTGGGGTAGCTGGCGCAACCGACGATGATCTCCTGCGCGGTCAGCATCACTCGGCAGGCGTGCTTGAATGCCTCCACATCGACGTCGCCGCCCTCGCGCCGGAACTTCATCAGGTTCAGCGAGGCCAGGTTGCAGGCGCTGTCGTTCAGGAACATGTACTCGGAGCAGGGGTTGCTGGCGTGGATGCGGTCCGAGACCTTGCAGGTGTGCCACTTGTTGATGGTGGTGTCGTACTGCATGCCGGGGTCGCCGCAGACCCACGCGCTGTCGGCAATGAGGCGCATGACCGACTCGGCGGAGCAGGTCTCGGCGGGCAGGCCCTCGAGCACCGTGCGCGTCGTCCAGTCCTTGCCGTCGAGGTAGGCGGCCATGAACTCGTCTGTGACGCGCACGGAGTGGTTGGCGTTCTGGTAGTTCACCGAGTCGTAGGCGCCGCCGGCCGCGTTGAAGTTGCCGTCGTAGCCGGCGTCGATGAGCGCCCAGGCCTTGCGCTCCTCGTCTGCCTTACAGGTAATGAACTGCCGGATGTCCGGGTGGTCCACGTTCAGGATCACCATCTTGGCCGCGCGCCGCGTCTTGCCGCCGGACTTGATCACGCCGGCGAAGGCGTCGTAGCCTCGCATGAAGGAGACCGGTCCCGAAGCCGTGCCGCCGCCCTGCAGCCTCTCATGGGAGGAGCGGAGCGTGGAGAAGTTCGTGCCAGTGCCGGAGCCGAACTTAAAGAGCATGCCCTCGGTCCGCGCCAGGGTCAGGATGCTGTCCATGGTGTCGTCGACCGAGTTGATGAAGCAGGCCGAACACTGCGGCTGCGGCTGGTCGGGCAGGCCGACATTGAACCAGACCGGCGAGTTGAAGGCCGCCTTCTGGTGGAGCAGCAGGTGGGTCAGCTCGTCGCGGAAGGACGCCGCATCGTCCGCCGTGGCGAAGTAGCCGTTCTTATCGCCCCACTCGGCGATGGTGTAGGAGACGCGGCGGATGAGCTGGCGCACCGAGGTCTCGCGTTCGGGCGTATCTGTGTGCCCGCGGAAGTACTTGGAGGCGACCACGTTGATCGCGAGCTGGGTCCAGCCGGCCGGCGCCTCGATATCAGTCTGCTTGAAGACGACCTGGCCGCGGTCGCCGTTGATCACGGCGCTGCGCGAGGCCCACTCAACGCTGTCCCATACATCCTCAGTGGCTCGGGTGAAGTAGCGCGGAACCTCCAGGCCCCGTACCTCGCCGGTCTGGGTCTGTGCGCCGCCGTCCGTGCTTGCCTTGCCTTTGGGTCCCGGCATCTAGTCTCGATCCTCTCTATTCGTTGGCGGCGCCGCGAGCGCACGCGGCTGCCGAACGGGTCAGGTCTCTGTGCGGCTCTTGCGCCGCAGCATATTGACTATCTCTCTAAACTGCGTGGCGTCCTCGAACTGCCTGTAGACGGACGCGAAGCGCACGTAGGCCACCTGGTCGATCTGCCGCAGGCGGGCCATGACCAGATCGCCTACGTCCTGCGACGTCACCTCACGCTCCAGCCGGTTGTAGAGCATCCGCTCGATGTCGTCTGCCGTAGACTCCATCTGCTCCGCCGTGACCTGACGCCCGGTGCAGGCGATGCGCAGGCCCTTGAGGATCTTCTCCCGGCTGAAGGGCTCGCGGCGGCCATCCCGCTTGACGACCAGAAGCGACTGCTCCTCGATCTGCTCGAAGGTCGTGAACCGCCTGCCGCACTGCTTACATTCCCGCCTGCGCCGGACGGTCACGCCGTCGGGCGCCTCGCGCGAGTCGAGTACACGGTCCTCTTTGTCGCCGCAGAAGGGGCATCGCATGGTCTGTCTCGGAGTGCCAGTCTACCATATGTTGGGGCTGCGATGATGATATCACCCTACATGTGCTGTGTCAAGGGTGCCTTGGCGCCTATGCCCGGAACGTCGTAGGCTGCGATGCCGGTTGCAGGACTTCGGCCCCGGGTCGTGGAAGCATACGGCCATTGACCGCCCATGCTGCACTGGAGCACTGCCATGCGTTTCGTCGGATCCCTTGCCCTGCTTTTCGCGCTCTGCCCCATCGCCACCAACGCCGGACCTACGGCCGCCGGCCTGGCGCGAGGCTTCCAGACGCCGCCTGAGTCGGCGCGCCCCTGGGTCTACTGGTTCTGGTTGAACGGGAACATCACCCGCGAGGGCATCACCGCAGACCTGGAGGCCATGAAGCGCGTCGGGATCGGCGGCGTGCTGATCATGGAGGTCGACCAGGGCGCGCCGCTGGGCCCGGTCGCCTTTGCCGGCGAGCAGTGGCGGTCGCTCTTCCGGCACGTGGTGTCCGAGGCCGCTCGGCTGGGCCTGAAGGTCAACATGAACAACGACGCGGGCTGGTGCGGCAGCGGCGGCCCCTGGATCACGCCCGACCTGGCCATGCAGCGCCTCGTCTGGACCGAGACGGCTGTGGAAGGCCCCTCTCAGGTCGATATGGCGCTCCCCAGGCCGGCGGCCGCGGCGGGCTACTACCGGGACGTGGCGGCGCTGGCCTACCCCACGCCGACCGATCCCGGGCGGATCGCAGGCGTCGGCGCTCGGGCCGTGGCCGACGTCATCGGCGTGTCACTGCCGGTCCTGACGGACATCCCGGCCGCGCCGGCGGCACGCGTGGTACCTGTGGGCGCTGTCGTGGATCTGACGCGGCGCATGGACGGCGACGGCCGCCTGCGGTGGGATGCTCCACCGGGACGCTGGACCATCCTCCGGCTGGGCCATACGCCCACGGGCGCCAACAACGCCCCGTCGCCCGAGTCGGGCAGGGGTTTGGAGTGCGATAAGCTGAGCAAGGACGCTACTCGCGCCATGTTTAAGGGCCTGATGGGCAAGCTGGTGGCCGATGTGGGGCCGTTGGCCGGGAAGGCCTTGGTATCGACGCACATCGACAGCTGGGAGGTGGGCGTCCAGAACTGGACCCCGAAGATGCGCGATGAGTTCAGGTCCCGCCGCGGCTACGACCCGCTGGCATGGCTGCCGGTCATCACCGGCCGCACGGTGGACGGGGCGGAGCAGTCCGAACGGTTCCTGTGGGACTGGCGGCAGACGATCTCCGAACTGGTGCTGGATAACTATGCCGGGGCGTTCCGCACACTGGCCCACGAACACGGTATCGGCCTAAGCATCGAGGCGTACAACACCTGCCCGACCGACGAGATGGCCTACGCCGGCCGGGCCGATGAACCCATGGGCGAGTTCTGGTCCTGGGGCAGGTACGGTGCGGCCTACAGTGTGCGCGAGATGGCCTCGGCGGGGCACGTCTACGGCAAGCCCATCGTCGGCGCGGAGGCCTTTACGGCCGCCGACGGCGAGGCGTGGCTGGGGCATCCGGGCAACATCAAGGAGCTCGGCGATTGGGCCTTCTGCGAGGGCATCAATCGCTTCGTCTTCCACCGCTACGCGCTGCAGCCCTGGCGCGACGTGCGCCCCGGCATGTCCATGGGCCCGTGGGGGCTCCACTATGAGCGGACCCAGACATGGTGGGAGCAGTCGTCGGCCTGGCATCGCTACCTCTCCCGATGCCAGTACCTCCTGCAGCAGGGGCTCTTCGTGGCGGACACCTGTCTGCTCGGGCCCGAGGGCTCCCCGCAATCGGTCAACGGCCAGGCGTCGCTGGCATCGCTGGAGCGCCCGCCGTACAACTTCGATGTCTGCCCGCCCGACGCGCTCCTGACGCGAATGTCGGTGCGCGGCGGCCGCCTGGTGATGCCTGACGGTATGAGCTACCGCCTCCTGGCCCTGCCTCGCGTGGAGGCTATCACGCCCGGGCTCCTGCGCAAGGTGCGCGACCTCGTCCGGGCAGGCGCCACTGTGGCGGGGCCCAGGCCGCGGAAGTCGCCCGGCCTGAGCGGCTTTCCGGGTTGCGATGCGGAGGTGCGCCGCATGGCGGCGGAGCTATGGGGCTCGGGTCCAACGCCGGCGGGCATCGCCGAGCGGCCGGTGGGCAAGGGGCGCGTCATTTGGGGTTCGGCGTTCCTGCCGTCTCAGCCCGCCGGTGTGGAGCCGCGGTTGACGGACGCGCAGTGGATCTGGTACCCCGAGGGGCGCCCGGAAGCCTCCGCTCCGCCCGCTCGCCGGTTCTTCGCGCGCCGGTTCGACCTCCCTGACCGGTCCGACGTGCGTAGCGCGAGGCTGGCGATCACGGCGGACAACGCGTTCCAGGTCTGGCTGAACGGGCGGCCGGCAGGGGCAGGCGACGCCTTCAACCGCGTGTTCGTGGTGGATGTGGCGGGGCTCCTGGCAAACGGCGCGAATACGCTGGCAGTCGCGGCGGCCAACACCACCGACTTGCCGAACCCGGCGGGCCTGATCGCATCGCTAGAGATTCGCCTCCGATCCGGCAAGGTGCAGGCCATCCGGTCCGACCGCTCGTGGCGCTCGGCGTCGGTTGCCCCGGTCGGCTGGCCGACGCCTGCGCTCTCCGGGCCCGGCTGGTCTGACGCCCTGGAGTTGGGGCCGCTGGGCATGGCGCCGTGGGGCGATGTGGAGGCGGGATCCACCAGCTCAAACCTCTACCCCGACCTGGGGCTCATCACCCGGCTGTACCGGCGCATGGGCCTGGCGCCCGACTTTGAGAGTCGGACCGCGAATGGACCGGCCGGCTTCCGGTACATCCACAAGGTGATCGGCGGAAACGACGTCTACTTCGTCTCCAACAAGGAACCGCGCGTCGTCGAGGCGGTCTGCTCATTCCGGCCGGAGGGGAAGCGGCCGGAGCTATGGTGGCCCGAGACCGGTCGCCTTCAGCGGCCGGCGGTGTACGACCTGGCGTCGGACGGGACCCTCCGCATACCGGTTCGCCTGGGGCCTGCCGGGTCGGTCTTTGTGGTCTTTCCCGCAGGCGGGAGGGCCGAGCTGAACCGGATCGTGCGCGTGGGTCGGGCCGGAGCGCAAGTGATGTCGGCGGAGTTGCCGCCGGCCGCTTCCGTGTCCGCCGTCAACGGCTCGGCTCCCTCGCGGAGCTTCACGGTCGCGGTCTGGGCCAGGCCCGGTGCGCCCACGACGCTCGTCCGCGAGGCCGACCGCGGCATCAGCGGCCAGGGCGAGCCGCGCAACGATGCGCTCTACCCCGCGCCCGGCCATGAGGCGTTCGGCGACTGGGGTAGCGCAGGCGTCGGCCTGGCCGTCGGGAACAACGGCGTCTGCGTCTTCGAGCACGGCGCCGATCACTTCGCTCCGGTGCTGGTTTGGCCGGCCCGCCTCGACGGCTGGACCCACATAGCCCTGGTCTACCGGTCCGGCGTCCCGGCGTTGTACCTGAACGGGAGGATGGTGCACGTCGGCCTGCGGAGCGCCCTGGTGGCCCGCTCGGCCCTGGGCGTGGCTCACGGCAGGGCGGTTGCCCCATTTGCGGGCGAACTCGGCCCGTTCCGCCAGGCGGGCCGTTCGCTGACGGACGCAGAGGTTGCGCAGTGGGCCCGTTCCATGCCGCGCCCCAGGGACAGGGCGCCCGATGCCGCGATCAGGGTCACGCGCGATGCGAAGGGCAGGCTGGTGGCCGATGCCGCCAGTCCCGGCGCCTACACGATGCACGGCGCCGACGGCAGCGTGCGGCGCCTGGTCGTGCCCGCCCTTCCGCCGGCACAGACGCTCCGGGGCCCGTGGCAGGTGACCTTCGCCGGGGGCTGGGGCGCCCCGGAGCGGATCACCCTCCCGGCGCTGGTCTCGCTGGACCGGCATGCCGACCCGAGGGTACGCCACTACTCGGGCGTGGCGTCGTACACCACCACCGTTACCGTGCCCGCCGGGTTTCCGGCCGCAGGGCGCCGCGTCGAGCTCGACCTGGGCGTGGTGGCCGTCATGGCCGATGTGACGCTGAACGGCCGCAGGCTCGGGACCCTCTGGCACGCGCCCTACAGGCTGGATGTTACGAGCGCGCTCAGGCCGGGCGACAACGTGCTCAAGGTCGATGTGGCCACGCTCTGGGTGAACCGGCAGATCGGCGATGAGACGCTCCCTGAGGATAGCGACCGGACCCCGAGCGGCACCCTTCGCTCGTGGCCTGCATGGCTTCAGCAGGGCAAGCCGAGCCCCACGGGCCGCTTCACGTTCACCAGCTGGCGCCTCTGGCGCAAGCACTCGCCGCTGGTGGAGTCGGGGCTGGTCGGGCCGGTGAAGCTGGAGGTAGTGCAGAGGGTGGTCGGTCCGTAAGCCCCGCACCGGCGGCAGGAATGCGCCTGCCGTCGGGCGAACCTTAGGCGGCCGATCAGGCACACTCAGGATGGAGGCCCAGCACCATGGTTCCACGCGCCGGCGAGCCCGACCCGCGCATTCGCTCATTCGTTCAGCCCGCTCGCGTCGTATGGACGTCGGGCGCAGGCGTTGCCGACCCCGAGGCGCTCCTCGCCGGTGGCTCCGTCGGCACTGTGGAGGGGCCTGCCGCCCCGCCGCGCGTCTGCACGCTGACGCCTGCCGCCGATTGCGATGCGCCGGCGCTGCTGCTCGACTTCGGCTGTGAGCTGCACGGCGGCATCCGGATCGACGCGCCCGGCGGGCCCGTCCAGCGGCCCCTGCGCGTCCGGGTACGCTTCGGAGAGTCCGCTTCCGAGGCCATGGGCGGCCCCAACCAGGACCATACCGTCCACGACCTGGAGATCGGCGTGCCGTGGATGGGACATCAGGAGATCGGCAACACGGGCTTCCGCTTCGTGCGCATCGACCTGCTGGAGGCCGAGGCTCCCCTGAGGCTCAGCGGCGTCCGGGCCATCTTCCTGCGGCGCGACCTGCCCTACATCGGCTCCTTCGAGTGCAACGATGAGCTGCTGAACCGCATCTGGCGCACCGGTGCGTACACCGTCCACCTGAATATGCAGGACTTCCTATGGGACGGCATCAAGCGGGACCGCCTGGTCTGGATGGGCGATATGCACCCCGAGACGCGCGTTGTCTCCACGGTCTTCGGCGGCGTCGATGTGGTGCCGCGCAGCATGGAGTACGTGCGCGACCGGACGCCCCTGCCGGGCTGGATGAACGGCATCTCCTCCTACTCGCTCTGGTGGATCATCTGCCACCTGGACTGGTACCGTTACACCGGCGACCTGGAGACCTTGCGCGCCCAGGCCGACTACCTGGCGCCGCTGGTGGACCAGATAGCCGCCCTGGTCGCCGAGGACGGCCAGGAGGCGCTGTCCGGCGTGCGGTTCCTGGAGTGGCCCACCAGCCGCGATCCGCTGGCGATCGACGCGGGGCTACAGGCCCTCACGGCCCTGGCGCTGGAGGCGGGAGCCTCGCTCTGCCGCCTGGTGGGTTCGTATGAGACCGCCGCTCGCGCCGAAGACGCCGCCCGCCGCGCCTTCGCGGTGCGCCGCCCCGCTACGCCCAGCAAGCAGGCCAATGCGCTGCTCGTGATGGCAGGCATGGCGGACGCCGTCGAGACCAACCGGAGCATCCTCGCCGTCGACCCGGATCGGGGCGTCTCCACCTTCTACGGCTACTACATCCTCGAGGCCCGGGCCATGGCGGGCGACTTCGCCGGCTGCCTGGAGCTGATCCGAAGCTTCTGGGGCGGTATGCTGGCGATGGGCGCCACCACCTTCTGGGAGGACTTCAACCTGGACTGGACCGAAGGCGCGGCCGGCATCTCCGACCTCGTCCCGCCCGGCATGAAGGACATCCACGGCGACTTTGGCGACTTCTGCTACCAGGGCCTGCGCCACAGCCTCTGCCACGGCTGGGCCGCCGGTCCCACGGCGTGGCTGACCGAGTACGTGCTGGGCCTCGCGCCCGCCGATCCGGGCTTCGCAACCCTCAGCGTGCGGCCCAACCTGGGCGGGCTGGAGTGGGCCCGCGGCTCCATTCCCACACCCATGGGCGTCGTGCGGGTCGAGCACCGGATCGACGCCGACGGCCAACTGCGCACCGACCTGGACCTGCCGCCCGGCATGCGGGTGGCCTGAGGAGTACGCCATGACTGAGCGAGAGCGGTTCCACGCCTGTATGCGCTACGAAGCCGTGGACAAGGCGCCCCACTGGACCTGGGGCGGCTGGCCCGAGACCATGGAGCGGTGGCAGCGCGAGGGCTTCGACGGGGCCACCATGGACGTGCGCCAGGGCGCGGACCGGGTCAACTGGGTGGGGCACTGGTTCTTCCCCAACCCTCCCTTCGAGCACCAGGTGCTGGAGGAGGACGAGACGCACATCCTCTACGTGAACCACGAGGGCATCCTCATGCGGGAGATGAAGGGGAACCCCTACAGCTCCATGCCCCAGTTCGTGAAGTTCCCGGCCGAGACGCGCGAGGAGTTCCGACGCTTCTGGTCGGAGAGGATGAAGCCCGACCTCGCCGCCCGGCTGGGGCCGGACTGGAGGGGCGTCCTGCATGGGCTGCAGGCCGATACGGCTCCGCTGGTGGTCATCTCGGACCGGTGGGGCGGCTTCTTCGGCCCGCTGCGGAACCTGGTGGGCGTCGAGCGGCTCTGCATGCTCTTCTACGATGATCCGGCCTTCATCGAGGAGATGATGGATGCCAACGCGGACTTCATCATCGCCGTGATGGGCCAGGTGCTGGACGAGATCCACGTGGATGCCTTCGCCTTCTGGGAGGACATGGCCTACAAGACCGGTCCGCTCCTCACGCCCAAGCTGGCGCGCAGGTTCATGCTGCCCCGGTACCGGCGCGTGGTGGAGTTCCTGCGCGGCAGGGGAGTGGAGTGGATCGGCCTGGACAGCGACGGGCGCATCGACTCGCTCATTCCTGTATGGGTCGATGCGGGGCTCAACTTCCTCTATCCGTTCGAGGTGCAGTCGGGCATGGATGTCCTGCAGGTGCGCCGCGAGTATGGCCGCGACCTGCGCCTCTGGGGCGGGGTGGACAAGCGCGCCATGGCCGAGGGGCCGGCGGCCATCGACGCCGAACTCGAGCGCGTCCGGCCGATCATCGAGGAGGGCGGATACATCCCGATGGCCGACCACTCCTGCCCGCCGGACATCTCGTGGCCCTGCTACGTCTACCACATGGCGCGGCTCCGGCAGGTCTGCTTCGAGGCCGGAGGCGGCCGCGCATAGGCATCCGCCCCGGCGCCGACGGCAGGCGCCGGGGCAGATATGCCGGCCTTAGTTGCCCCAGGTCTCCGCTTGCAGGATGTAGCTCGCCGCCAGCGCCACCTGATCCTCGGTGGGATTGTCGAAGAGGAGCAGCGCGGAGGCCTCCGGCGTGAAGCGCGTGCCCGGCGCGTCGATGCGTATGCCGCGCAGGTAGGTCACGTGCATGCGGTCCAGCGCCTCGTCGGCATCGCAGGCGACGCCGGCCTGGTCGGTGGTGATGTCCTCGATGAAGGACTGGATGCCCGCCCGCTTGAAGCAGCGGCCGATGTTGAGTGTGTAGGTGATCTTCTGAAGGGCCGGGCGCGAGACCTGGATGCCGTTCATGTCGGCGTAGAGGGCCATGGCGTCGGTCATCTGCATCACCGTCAGGCCGGCGTCGTCCCGCCCCTCGATCTCGGCCCAGAGCGCGCGCACCAGCCGCTCCCGGTCGATCCACGGCACCATCGGCACGCGCTTGTTCTGCAGCACGCCGCGGTAGTACTGCGCCAGGGTGGCCGCCGAAGCCGCCGGCGCCGCCTGCTTGCGCTGGTCCGTCGGCGCCGCCGCGCTGGAACTGCTGGGAACCGGGGCCAGCGCTTCGATGACGACATCCATCCCCTGCATGCCCGCGATGCGGACGAGCCCATGCTCCTCGGCGGCTTCGACGAAGCTCTTGAAGGTGCGGAAGCCCAGGTTCTTCGCCTCAAAGGTGGGCTGGATACGGCGCATCATCTGGGCGGTGTTGGCTCCCGTGCAGGTGAGGCCCTGGTTGGCGACGCTCTCCAGTGCGCGGAGGAGCGTCTCGCGGGCGCGGTCCATTTCGTCCATCACGGCCGGGGCCTCGGGCTCCGCGGTTTCGGTCGCATCGCTGGTCTCGTCGGACCGCGGAAGCAGGTCGTCGTAGTACCAGTAGGCGTCGCAGAGGCGGGCCAGGGAGCCGCTGATGCTGCCCTTGAGGCCGATACCGATAAGCTGCTTCGTATATCGCTTGAGTTTCTGGACGAGAGGCACGTAGTCGCGGTCGCCGGAGCCGACGATCACCACGTCCGGTCCGGCCGGCAGCAGGGCCATCTCCATGGCGTCCAGGGCGAGCTGCATATCGGCGGTGTTCTTGCCCTTGGCGTCGGTGGAGAGGAGCGCCATTTCGACGCCCGCCTTCATCAGGTCCCGCTTGGTGCTCTGGAGATAGGGCCGCGTAAAGTCGCCGTAGGCTCGCGCGACGACCATGCGTCCCTCGGTTCGGGCTCTGGCAATAATAAGATTAACATCAAAATCAAGTCCTTGCTGCATGGCATGAATACACAGGTTCTCAACGTCCAGGTAAACAGCCACGCGTCCATCGCCAAGTTCGACGGGCATAGGGTCTCCTTTGGCGGCTTGAGAGCCGCTCGGTTGTCGGCTGCCTCCGCCGGCGCGGAGGAATAGGGCCGGTCCCTGTAGAATGGCATAACGACGGCCGAAGGATGGCCGAACCCCGAATGGAGGCAGTATGCCGGAGCCAACGGTACTGGTGATCGGTGGCGGACCGGCGGGCCTGCTGGCGGCGGGCCGGTCGGCCCACTGCGGCGCACGTACACTACTGCTGGAAAAGGGGCCCAAGACCGGGCGCAAGCTTCGGATGACGGGCAAGGGCCGCTGCAACATCACGAACACGACGACCCCGCGGGGCTTCGTCGATGCCTTCGGGCCCAAGGGGCGCTTCCTCTACGGCCCGCTGAGCCGCTTCTTTCGCGACGATATCCTGGGCATCCTCGCGTCGCGCGGCGTGGAGGTGAAGGCTGAGCGCGGCGGGCGCATCTTCCCGGCGTCGGACAGCGCACTGGAGGTGGCCGCCGCCCTGGAGGAGTGGGCAGCCGAGGCGGGCGCGCAGTTGCGGCGCCTTGCGTGCGTGGACCGGATCGTGGTCGACGAGCAGGGCGTGGCAGGCGTGGGGCTGGGCGACCAGGTGATCCCCGGCCGCGCGGCCATCATCTGCACGGGCGGGGCATCCTACCCCGGCACGGGTTCCGCGGGCGACGGCTACCGGCTTGCCGGCGGGGTGGGCCATACCATTGTGGCGCCCACTCCGGCGCTCTCGGCGGTCATCACGATGGAGCCCTGGGTCGGGCGCCTCTCCGGCTTGGCGTTGCGCAACGTGGAGGTCTCCATCGGTTCGCCGCCGGCCGACGGCGTCTTCCGGCCCGTGGCGTCGCGGTTCGGCGAGATGCTCTTCACGCATGAGGGTCTATCGGGTCCCGTGGTCCTCACCCTGAGCCGCGAGGCTCCCGCGCTGCTTCGCAAGGGCGGCGCCCAGATGCGGATCGATCTGAAGCCCGCGCTGACGCCCGAGCAACTCCACACGCGCTTCATCCGCGACTGGCGCAAGCCGCAGCACTTCAAGAACTACTTGAAGGAGCTTCTGCCGCTCTCTATGCTCGACGTCTTCCCGGAGCTCGTGGCCATCCCGCCGTCGCTGCCTGTACACCAGATCACCGCCGAGATGCGTAACCGGCTGGTGGCCGCGCTGAAGGGGCTACCGGTCAACATCCGACGCATGGCCGCGCTGGAGCACGCCATCGTCACGGCCGGCGGCGTGGCCCTGGGCGAGGTGGATTCGAAGACCATGATGTCCCGCAAGGTGGCCGGCCTGTACTTTGCCGGCGAGGTGCTGGACCTGGATGCCGAGACCGGCGGCTACAACCTGCAGGCGGCCTTCTCCACGGGTTGGGTGGCCGGGTCCTGCGCCGCCGAGCGCGTGCTGTCGCTGGGGTCCGAGGAGTGAGCACTATGGAGAGCCGGGAGATCGTGCTGCGCGCCATCGAGTTCCGCGACCCGCCGCGCCTGCCGATCAACTACTGCAACCGCGACTTCGAGTGCTCCGACGTGCTGGCCAACGGCGCCGGCGCCGATGCCTCGTTCCGCCCCACCCAGCCGGGCATGACCGAGTGGGGCTACATCTGGGGCAGCCTGGACCAGACCATGGGTCAGCCGCACGGGCACCCGCTGGCAGACGCCGCACGCATCGCCGACTACCGCCGTCCGGTGGGGACCGACCCCTCGCGCTACGCCCATCTGCCGGGCTGGATCGCCGAGAACCGGAGCAAGTTCCTGCGCGCCTCCGTGGGGATCAGCGGGTTCAACCAGGCGACCTTCCTGCGTGGGTTCGAGACCTTTCTGGAGGACCTCTACACCGACCCGGCGCGGGCCGACGCTGTCCTGGACATGGTCTTCGACTTCGAGAACGAGCTGATCGAGCGCTACTGCGCCCTGGACGTCGACTGCGTCGTCTTCGGCGACGACTGGGGCACGCAGAACGGACTGATCATCTCGCCTGCCAAGTGGAGGAAGGTCTTCAAGCCCCGTTACGCCGAGCAGTTCGCCGCGATCCGGGCTTCAGGCAAGAAGGTCTGGTTCCACTGCTGCGGCAACATCCGCGACGTGGTCGGCGACTTCATCGATATCGGCGTGGACGTGCTGGAGCTGCTGCAGCCGGACGTCTTCGGCGTCGAGTGGCTGGCGCGGGAGTTCGGCGGCAAGGTCTGCTTCTGCTGTTCCGTGGACCACCAGCGCCGGGCCGTGCAGGGCACGGAGCAGGAGATCAAGGAGTACGCCCGCAAGCTCAGGGACGAGCTGGGGCGGTTCAACGGCGGCCTCATCGGCTACGTGGAGGACTACCGCTCGCTGGGCATGACCGAAGAGAACTATCAGTGGATACGCCAGGCGTTCCACAGCCTGTAGGGGGGCGTGTCGCCCCGGTGCAACCGAAAGGACGAACCATGATCGACCCAAGAAGCCAAGAGCCGCCGGACGGCCTCTCGCGCCGCGGCCTCTTCCAGGCGGCGGCTGCCGGAGCCGCGGCCGTCTTCATGCCCACCGTGGTGCCTGCCTCCGCCCTGGGGCGCGGCGGCGCCGTGGCTCCCAGCAACCGGATCGTCATGGGCCACATCGGCGTCGGCGGACAGGGCATGCAGCATGTCGTGGGTGGCGTCTGGACCCAGACCGGCGGCATGACGGGGCGCGACGACGTCCATGTGGTGGCGGTCTGCGACGTGAACCGCCAGCGCCTGGAGAACGCCCGCGACCAGGTGAACCAGCGCTACGGAGACAAGGGCTGCTCCACCTACCGCGACTTCCGCTCGCTACTAGCACGGCCCGACATCGACGCGGTCCTCATCGCCACGGGCGAGCGCTGGCACCCGCTGATCTCGATGTATGCCGCCCGGGCGGGAAAGGACATCTACTGCGAGAAGCCGCTGTCGGTCACCATCGAGGAGGCGCTGGCCGTGCGGCGGGTTGTCGACCGGCATGGCGTCATCTTCCAGATGGGGACCCAGCAGCGCTCGAGCCATGCCTTCCGGCACGCCTGCGAGTTGGTCCGCAACGGCCACATCGGCACGCTGCGCGAGGTGGTCATCGGCGTCGGCGGCCCGGCGGGATACAAGGACTGCCACCTGCCCGAGGAGCCCGTGCCGGAGTACCTGGACTACGACATGTGGCTGGGCCCCGCGCCGTGGCATCCCTACAACTCGAGCCTCGTGAACGGATGGATGGCCTGGCGCGACTTCAGCGGCGGCGAGATGACCAACTGGGGCGCCCACCACTTCGACATCGGCCAGTGGGGCATCGGCATGGACAACAGCGGGCCTGTTGAGGTCCGCCCGCCCGACGGCAAGGAGATCAATGTCCTCACCTACCGCTACGCGAACGGCGTCATTATGACGAGGGACACGGATCGCACCTACCGCGAGTCGCCCGACGGCAACGGCGTGATCTTTGTGGGCACCAAGGGGAAGGTCGCCGTCTGGCGCTACGACCTGAAGACCTGGCCCGAAAACCTGAAGAAGCATGTCACCGGGCCCGGCGAGGTCCGGCTCCACTCCTCGGACAACCACCATTCGGACTTCCTCGACTCGGTGCGAACGCGCCGGCAACCCAATTGCCCGGCCTCCGTGGGGGCTCGCTCCATCACCGTGGGGCATCTGGGCAACATAGCCTACGAGCTGAACAGGCCGATCCAGTGGGACCCGCAGTCGGAGCGGTTCGTTAACGATCCCGAGGCCACCCGGCTGATGTCGCGGCCCATGCGCGCGCCCTGGCGCCTGTAGGAGGCAACCATGAAACCCATCGCGCTCGTAGTGGCCGCGGCCTGCCTCGCCTGTGGGCTCACGTCCATCGCCCAGACCTCTGCTCCCGCGCCGCCGCCGCCGCTGCCTCTGCCTGAGGCCGTGGCGCAGCTGAAGGAGTGGCGTTTCCGTGCGGACCGCTCGCTACTGGACGGCATCGCAGCCCGCGTGACCGAGGCGCGCGCCACCGCGGCCTCGCGCCGAGAGGCCGCCGCGCTGCTGGCCTCGGTGCTTCGTTCGCCTGCCGCCTTCGACGCCAAGCAGTTCGTCTGCCGCCAGCTCGTGCTCGTGGGCGCCGGCGCCGAGGTGCCGTCGCTGGCGCCGCTGCTCTCTGACAGCCGGCTGGCCGAGTACGCCCTGCAGGTGCTGCTGCACGTGCCCGGCGATGCCTCGACGTCGGCCCTGATCCGCGCCGCGCAGGTGGCGGGCCCGGCACGGCTCGGCGCCATCGCGGTCCTGGGCCAGCGGCGTGACCGGCGCGCGCTGCCGACGCTGACGGCCATCATGTCCGGCGGCGACGCGCAGGCAGCCTGGAGCGCCGCGGCCTCGCTGGCGAATATCGGCGGGCCTGACGCCTGCTCGGCGGTGCAGAGCGCCTACCGGCAGGCTCCTCCCGCCTGGCGACGCGTCATGGCCGAGCGCTTGCTCGCCTGCGCCGAGGATTGCCTCACACGGGGCGATATGGGGCTCTGTCGGGCCATCCTGTCGCGCCTCGAGGCCGACCCGGCCGCTTCGGCGTTGCGCCCCGCGTTGCTGCTCTTCGCCGTTCGTGCCATGCCCGAAGCCGCCGGTCCGAGGCTGGTGTCCGCCCTGCGCCAGGAGGGCTCCCGCGCCCAGCGCGCGGCGGCGCAGGCCCTGCTGTCGCTTCCGGGCGCTACGGCCGGCACGCTCCTGTCGGCGGAGCTACCCAAGCTCGGGCCCAAGGGCCGCGCCTTGGCGCTCTACGCCCTGGCCGAGGTCAACGGCTCGGCGGCCGCGTCGGCGGTGGCGACCCTGTTGCGCGACCCGGTGCCATCGGTGCGGCAGGCCGCGGCAAGGACGCTGGGCGCCATCGGCGGCGCCAAGGCCGTGGCGCCCCTCCTCGACGTGGCCGCGGCAGGCGGCGCCGAGGCGGGCTCGGCCCGGACGGCCCTGGGTTCTATGCGCAGCAGCGACGTGGAGCCGGGCCTGCTCGCCGCTATGCAGACCGGGGCTCCGGCGCGCCGCGCGGCGGCCCTGGGAGTACTGGGCGACCGCCGCTCGCCGGCCGTCAAGCCCCGCCTGCTGGCCGCTGCCGCATCGAAGGACGCACCTGTGCGCCAGGCCGCGTTGCGGATCATCCGCCAGATCGGCGAGCCCTCGCTGGCGCCGAACCTGGTCACCCTCATGCTCGCCGGCCCGGCGGGATCGCGCGATGAGATTGCTGCGGCCCTGGCCGATGTGGCCCGCCGGGGCCAGACCGAGGCCGAGCGCACCGGCACGCTGGAGGCCGCCGCCGCCGGGGCCAAGGGGCAGGAGCTGGCCGACCTGCTGGGTGTGCTGGCCGATGTGGGCGGGCCGGGCGCCCTGAAGGCCCTTCGTGCCGGCCTCAGGAACCCCGCGCCAGAGGTGCGGCGCGTGGCCTTGACCCGGCTGGCCGACTGGCCCTCCGATGAGCCCATGTCCGAACTGCTGGCCGAGGCCAACGGGGCCGAAGCCCAGCGCGACCGGACCGTGGCCCTGCGCGGCTACATCCGCATGATCGGCATGGATGTCGGCCGCAAGCCCGAGGCCACCGTGCAGCTCTACCGCAACGCGGCCAACCTGGCGCGCACCCCCGCCGACCGGCGCATGGTGCTATCGGGGCTGGGCGGCTTGCCGAGCCCCATCGCCCTGGGAATGGCCTCTGAGATGGTGTCGGACCCCGAGCTCCGCGCCGAGGCCGAGCTGGCTCTGGTCTCCATCGGGCGCGCCACGGCAGGAGCCTGGCGGTCCGAGACGCGGGCCTGCATGGCTGCCCTGGCGACATCCGCCGGCGACGATGCCGTCAAGGCCAAGGCAGCCGCCATCGTCGAGCTGATCGACCGGTTCGGCGACTTCATCACGGCCTGGAAGGTCTCTCCCGCCTACACCAAGGAGGGCGTCACCTTCCCGGCCATCTTCGACGAGCCGTTCGCGCCGGAGACGCCGGGCGCCGCGGATCGCGTGCCGTGGCGCGTGATGCCTGCGGGCGGCCCGGTCGACCAGCCCTGGCTGATGGACCTGCTGGCCGTGCTGGGAGGCGAGCAGCGCGTGGCCTACGTGGTGACCCGCGTGCGGAGCGACCGGGAGCAGCCTCTCGTGCTGCAGGTCGGCAGCGACGACGGGCCCAAGGTCTGGTGGAACGGCGAGGTGGTCCTGTCGCACAACCAGCCCCGCGCCTGCGCCCCCGACCAGGACCGTGCCACCGTGACCGCGCGGCAGGGCTGGAACACGCTCATGGTGAAGGTGCCGCAGAACGTCATGGGCTGGGGCGTCTGCGTCCGGGCCGCAACGCCCGACGGCGCCGCCGCGCAGGGGTTGACGTTCGCGGTGCCGGAGTAGGGCGCGTCGGGAGTCTAAAGTCTAAAGTCTAAAGTCTAAAGTCTAAAGTCTAAAGTCGCAAGTGTGAAGGCGGATGGCAGGGGCGGCGGCGCGGCCTTGGGCTGGGCCGCCGCCCTTGTTAGGTGGCCTTGATCCAGCCATTCCGCTGGGCGTCGGATACAAGCCACCGGGCAAAGGCCCAGAGGTCGGGCGAGCCGTCCTCTATGACGCAGTTGCGGGCCAGGACGCGGTCAGCTGTGATGCCGTGGGTGCGCCAGCTGTGGCCCTCCGTGCAGTGGTTCAGCATCATCGGCTGCAGGCGGTCGAGCGCGTTGGCGTAGCGCGACTCCGGCGTGTCTCGGGCTTCAAACTCGTCCCACAGCGCCCGCAGCTCGGCGCCGGTCTCGGCCGGGAGTAGGCCGAAGAGGCGCGTGGCGGCCGCCTGCTCCTTCTCCTCCTTCAGGGCCATGCCCGCGTCGTCATAGCAGAACGTGTCACCGCAATCGGCCTCGACGATGTCGTGGCAGAGGAGCATCTTCACGCTGCGGAGGATGTCCGTGCCCGGGTCCGCCGCGTGGGGAGCCAGGATGAGCGCCATCAAGGCCACATGCCAGGAGTGCTCGGCGGAGTTCTCGTGCCGCGAGGCATCGGCAATGAGCGTGCGGCGCAGGACCGTCTTCAGGCGGTCGACCTCGATGACGAAGGCGAGGGCCTTGCGGAGGTCGGGCGAGATGGGCGCATCGGCGAGGTCGGCGGGTCGGTTCGTGTCGCTCACGGGCTGGCCTTTCACGCATGGGTTCGGAGGAGTCGGCGCCCCCTTCGCAGAATACCGCACTGGCGGCGACCATGGCGGGCCGCGCAGGAGGTGGCGATGAGGAGCGTGATAGCCCTGGCGGCCCTGGCGGCGGCTTTGCCGGTGCGGTCTGGGGCGGCGCAGCCCCCAATCTGGAAGGCGACGCTGGCTCAGAACGGTGCGGTGACGCTCTCACGGCATGGGCGCGCCCTGGGCACGCTGGAGCCGGGCCTCTTCGAGGCAGTCTGGCGCGGCGCTACGCTGGGTGGCGGCAGGCCGGGCGCGGCGGCGCAAGGACGGCGGCGAAGCGGGACGATCACGGCGCCGGGCGGCGGTGTGGTCGATGTGGCCGTGACGATCGCTGAGGCCACCGAGCACGGCCTGGCGCTGCGCTACCGGATGACGCCGCGCACGGGCATGAAGCTCAACAGCCTGCACGTCGGCATGGGGATACCCGTTGCATGGGCTCGTGGTGGATCCTGGGTGGCCGACGGCAAGGCGGGGCTCTTCCCGGCCGAGCTGCGGGACGTGCAGTTCCGCTCCGGCCCCGTGACGCGCCTGGACCTGACGGGCCCCGACGGCTCCGCGCTCACGTTTGCCTTCCCCGAGCCGACGGCGGCGTTGCTGCAGGACGACCGGCAGTGGGGCGGCGCCTTCAGCCTGCGCATCGGCCCGCAGATCTCCGGCGACGATGTTTGGCCCGCCGGCAAGGCGCTGGAACTCGCCTTCCGCATTGAGGCCGAGGGAGGGTTCGGTATGGAAGAGGACGCACCCGTCACGCTGCAGGTCGGCAAGGAGTGGGCGCCGCTGGAGGCGACACTCGACATCGAGGCCGGTTCGGCGCTGGACTTCTCGAGCATCGTCCCCTGGCACGCGCCGGCCGGCAAGCTGGGCCGCGTGGTGGCAGGTCCCGGCGGCTCGTTCGCCTTCGCGTCGGAGCCGAAGAAGCCCGTGCGCTTCTACGGCGTCAACCTCTGCTTCTCGGCGCAGTACCTGAGCCATGAGGAGGCCGATCGGCTAGCGGTGCGGCTGCGACGGTTGGGCTACAACGCCCTGCGCATCCACCACTACGAGTCCATGCTCGTGGACCGGAGCGGCGGCAACAGCGTCACGCCGAACCCGGCCATGCTCGACCAGCTTGACTACCTCTTCGCCGCGCTGAAGAAGCAGGGGATCTACGTCACCACGGACCTCTACGTCTCGCGGCCTGTCTTCGCGGCCGAGGTCTGGCCCGGCGAGGTCGGCGACGTGGGCATGGACGAGTTCAAGATGGCCGTGCCCGTCAACGAGCGGGCCTATGCCAACTTCATGGCCTTTTCACGCGCCCTTCTGACCCATGTGAACCCCTACACCGGCATGAAGTGGGGCGATGATCCGACGCTGGCGTGGCTCAGCCTGATCAACGAGGGGAACCCCGGCAACTTCATCTCGGGCCTCTCGGAGCGCTGCCTCAATGACTATCGAGCCGCCTACCGGACCTCGCTTGCCGCCAATGGCCTGGCCGCCGGAACCGACCTGCCGAAGGAGGGCCCGCTCCTGAACGCCTTCTTGGCGGACAACCAGCGCGCCTTCTACCGCCGCGCGAAGGCCGACCTGCGCGACACGCTTGGCTGCAAGGCGATGCTCACCAACCTGAACGCCTGGACCAACCCGCAGGCAATGCAGGCCGTCCGGTCGGAGTTCGACTATGTGGACGACCACTTCTACGTCGACCACCCCGAGTTCATTGAGCGGCCCTGGTCGCTCCCCAGCAAGTGCGCCAACACCAGCCCTGTGGCGGCAGGCGTGCCGGGCGGGCGCGGTTGCGCCTTTGTCCGCGTGCTGGAGAAGCCCTTCACCTGCAGCGAGTTCAATTACTCGGGGCCGGGCAAGTATCGGGGCGTGGGCGGCATCCTCACCGGCGCCCTGGGCGCGGTGCAGGACTGGTCCATCATCTGGCGCTTCGCCTACGCGCACAACCGCGAGGCGGTGACCGCGCCGAGGCCCGCGGGCTACTTCGATCTGGCATCGGACCCGCTGAACCTGGCCGCCGACCGTGCCTCGGTCTGCCTCTTCCGTCGGGGCGACCTCAAGCCCTCGCGCGCGACGGTGGCAGTTCGGACCGTCGCCAAACCCCGGTCCAGCCGGGGCGTCGTGCCGCCTTGGGACGCCCTGGCGTGGGTGGCGAAGGTGGGCGCGACCTTCGGCCCGGCCGCCGCCGGCGCGGCGGTCCTTGATGCGGAGGCCGCCGACGGCGCCGACGGCCCGGCCTTCGCGGCAGGTGCCTCGGAGCGCATCCTCCGGGACCTGCGGAGCCAAGACCGCCTGTCGGCCGCCAACCGCACCGATCTGGGGCGCACGCTCCTGCAGTCGGAGAGCGGCGAACTGACCATCGACGGACAGCGGGACGCGCTTACCATTGACACGCCGCGCACGGCCGGCGGGTTCACCAATCCCGGTGAGACGCTCTCCACGGCCGATGTGAAGGTGAAGGTGATGGATGCCCCCGCCACGGTCTGGGTCTCCAGCGTCGATGGCCAGCCCATTCGCCGAAGCCGCCGGCTGCTGGTGACGCACCTGACCGACCTGCAGAACCAGGGCGTGCGCTATGCCGACACGGCCCGGCGCGTGCTGCTGGAGTGGGGTGGCCTGCCGCACCTGGTGCGGGCGGGCCGCGCCGAGCTGAGCGTGCGCGTGGCCGACCCGGCCAGGGCAAAGGTCTGGGAGCTGGCGCAGAGCGGCAAGAGGCTGGGCGTGGTGCCGCACACCGTGCGCGGCGGAACCGTGGTCGTGGCCCTGAACACCGTCGCGGGGGGCAGGGCGCGGACGCTCTACGAGATCGGCGAGAAGTAGGGGATCGAAGGGGGGCGGCGCCGAACCGCCCCCTCGACGGCTCGGCGCTTAGAGGCCGCCCATGAACTGGTAGATCGTGTCGTTAATGCCCGGCAGGCCCTCGTGGCCGAAGTCCGGGTAGATCACCAGCGACTTCTTCGAGCCGATCTTGTTGTACGCCGCGAACTGGGACGAGGGCGGGCAGACGGTATCCATCAGCCCGATGCCCAGCAGCACTTCGGCGCGGATGCGCGGCGCCAGGTGCTGGTTGTCGATGTACCCCAGCCGCGTGAAGATGGCCGCCTCGCGCTCGTGCCTCGGGTCGAACCGGCGGAAGTAGTCCTTCAGCTCCTGGTAGGCCGCCACGGCCAGGTCGATCTCCCAGACGCGCTGGTAATCGCAGAGGAAGGGGAAGACCGGCGCGGCGAGCTTGATGCGTGGCTCCAGCGCGGAGCAGGCGAGGGTGAGGCCGCCGCCCTGCGACCCGCCGGTGACGCCGACGCGGGCGCCGTCGACCTGCGGCATCGCCATGACGAGGCCCGTGAGCTGGGCGCAATCCAGGAAGATATGCCGGAAGAGCAGGTCGTCGGGCTTGCCGTCGAGGCCGCGGATGATGTGCCCGTTCAGCGTGTTGCCCGGTACGCCGCCCACGTCCTCGGAGAGGCCGCCCTGGCCGCGGCAGTCCAGCGCTGCCACGGTATAGCCGCGGGCCACGTAGGCCAGCTTGTCGGACCAGTCGCCGCTATCGCCGGAGTAGCCATGGAACATGACCACGGCCGGGTGCGGCTCGTCGCAGCCCTTCGGGTGGAGCAGCTTGGCGTGGATGCGCGCGCCGCGGACACCCGTGAAGGTCATGTCGAAGCAATCGGCGCACGGGGCCGAGAAGGCGCTCGGAGTGAGCGTGACGCACGGGTCCGTCGCGCGCATCTCAGCGAGTGCGGCGTCCCAGTAGGCGTCGAAGTCGTCAGGGCGTGGATTGACGCCGCAGTACCGGTGGAGATCGGCAAGCGGCATGTCGAACAGAGGCATCGGGTGCTCCAGGATGCGAGATGCCCACCGGCGCTGCGGCGGGTCCCTCACTATTCCACACGGCGCCCAGCGCCTCCTGCCGCGATCGGCGGCTCGGTGCGGGCGGCTATGCCACCTCTTGCAGGATGCCGTCGGGACCGACGAGCCACTTGCCGGTCGAGTAGACCTCTCGGGCGCTACGCAGGATGCCGGCGTAGCGCTCGCACTGCTCGCAGAGCTTGACCGCGTCGCCCTTGTGGTCGCAGACGCCGCCCTGCCCGCACGGCCGTGTAGACCTCAGTTCTTCCAGCCAGATGATGTCGTCCATGGTTCTCCTCGCTTGGCCCGCAGGCCGGCCGACGTCTTCGTCGAAGTGTGTATTCAGGCTAACATACTCCATGGTGGCGGTTGGCGTTCCTGAAAGGCGCGCCGAACACGGAAGCTAATGGAGCGTCTATGGGGCTGTAGCCGTATGGCAATCGCCAGGAGGGAACCCATGAGGAACGTCACACGATGCATCGCGGCCCTTGCGTTGGCGCTGGCCCCCGTGGTCGGCGTGGCGCAGGCGCCGAAGGCCGGCCGTAAGGCTGATCCGCCGCCTGTGAGGCAGAGGGTGCAGCAGAAGCTGCAGGAGGCCCCGGGGCGCGGCGGTTTGGCGGCCCGGATCGGTGAGCTGAAGCTGACGCCGGAGCAGAAGGAGCGCCTGCAGGACATCCGCGCCAAGGCCACGGAGAAGGTCGAGGCCATTCGCGGCGAGAAGGAGCTGACGCCCCTGCAGCGGCGGACCCGCGCCGCCGTAGCCCGGGCCGACGCCATGGCCGAGGCGCAGAAGGTGCTGACGCCGGAGCAGCAGAAGAAGGTCCGCTCCGCCATCGCACGACGGCGCGGCGTGCCGGCGCAGGCGAGCCAGCGGCTCCAGGGCAGGCCCGGAGCGCCCGGGGTTGCCCGGCGTTGGATGCAGGCGCCGCCCGCGGGTGCGCGGCCGTGGCTCAGGGAGAGGATCAGGGAGCGGCGCGGCTGGTTCTGATCAGCAGGGATCGGGCCGGAGGCGCCCCATGACGCAGCCTCCGGCCCAAGCTGACTTCCTCTTCGGTTGGGGCTTCCAGGCCAGCACCTGGCCCGCGGCTTCAAGCCGGGTGCGCAGGGCGGCGTACGGCACGTCCTGCACCATGCACTTCCGCTCCAGCGCTTCCACGGCGGCCAGCGCCGCGCTCTGGGCCATGATCATGAAGACCGGCTCCATGCGGATCGAGCCGTATGCGATGTGGCTGGCCGAAAGGCAGACCGGCACCAGCAGGTTGCCGCACTCGCCGCGCCGGGGCGTGATGGAGCGGTACGAGACCGGGTAGGGCGTGGAGACGCCCACCTGCACGTCGCCCTCGTTTCGAACGGCGCCGTCCACCACGGTGCGCCGGCAGTTGTGCGAATCCATGCCGTAGGCGCCGAGCCCGATGCTGTCCTCGGGAGCGCGCTTCAGCGTGCAGTCCGCCTCGGTCGCCACGTAGTCCGAGACCATGCGCCGCGCCTCGCGGATGTAGAGCTGGTGCGGCCAGCCGCCGGTGCTCTGGAACTCGTCGCGGCAGAGCCCCCAGAGCGACATCTGCGCGCGCGCCTCATCGGGCACGGCCGGGTCGTTGCAGAGGAACCAGAACCAGCCCATCTGGTACCGCACGTGGGCCTGGAAGATGCGTTCCCGCTCGGGGAAGCCCGCCGCGGGCCACCGGTGGTTCATGCCGATCCAGTCGGTGGAGAGCGCTCCGTGGTTGTTCTTGTCCACCTTGTCGCCCCGGATCGGGTCGAACTTGCCGAAGAGGAACTTCCAGTCGAGCTTCAGGTAGCGGGCCAGCAGCTCGTAGTCGTCGCGCCGGTAGCCGCGGGGCTTGGGGAAGGGGAGGCGGTTCGCGAGGCTCCGGGTGAGGCACATGCGGAAGTTGTAGGCCTGCACGCGCTTGTCGCCCGTGCCGCGTGGCTCCAGCGGCGCCGGGTCGATGCCCGGCAGGAGCCCGGACGCGGGGTCGCCGGGGCGCACGTAGGGGTCGACGTCGAACTCGAACTGGTGCTTGTCGCGGAGTTGGACGCCGTTCAGCGTCTCGCCATAGGTGGAGTTCGCCTCGCGTCCCACGGTGAACGTGACGCCGGCCCGGGCCATCAGGTCGCCCTCGTAGCTGCAGTCGATGTAGACGCCTGCGCGCACCGTGAGGCCCGAGGTGGTGGTGAGCGCGGCGATGCGGCCCCCCTGCATCCGCACGGAGCGGACGTACTGGCCGTTCCGCACCTCGACGCCCGCATCGGCGGCCATCTTCGCCAGCGTCTCGGCGGCGACGTGGGGTTCGAAGTTCCACTCCTCGGCCACGCCGTAGCGGGCGCCGCAGGCCCGGTAGAACTCGCGGGAGATGCCGCCGATGCCGGCCTTGTTGCCGAAGTCGGTGCAGCTGAGCCCGCCCGTGGTGAGGCCGCCGATCTGCTGCGCGGGGTTCAGCACCACGACGCGCTTGCCCGAGCGCGATGCCTGGACTGCCGCTGCGATGCCTGCCGCGTTGCCGCCGTAGACGCAGATGTCGGCCTCGACCGTCTGCACGGCGCGTGGCGCGGGTGCGTAGTAGGTGGGCTTGCCGTCGGCGTTGGCGGTCATGGCGGCACCTCCAAGGGCCAGGGCGGCCGGCACGAAGCCGGCCACCCAGCGCCTGTGCGTCACGGGACGATCCTCAGGGTCTCCACCGCGAAGGGACCGAGCGGCAGGGCCAGCGCGCCGCCCGGCGCGTCGAGCCGCTGCTCGTCGTCCTCCACGAGGCTGGTCCGCCAGACCTCGGTCGGCGCCGCCCCAAGCGTGATGGTGGCGGTGCAGGAGGCCCCCGCCGACTCATGCATCCGAACGATCAGGCCCCGGCCATCCTCGGCGCGCTTCACGGCGTCGACGATGACGTTGCGCGGCGCCACGCTCAGGAGTGGCCGGTTGGCCGAGCCCGCCTGTCCGGCCTGCATGGGCACGGCGATGGGCGCCATATTGAACGCGGCCGCCACGTGGACCAGTCCGGCATCCACGGCGTCGCCGCCATGGGCGTAGAGGCCGTAGCGGAAGGTCTGCTCGGCGCGGTCGGCCGTTGGGTCGGGGTAGCCGGGGCTACGCAGCAGGTTCAGGTCCAGCGTGGAGCCGTCCAGCCGGTGCCCGTACTTGCAGTCATTCAGGAGGGCCACGCCGGCGCCCCGGTCGCTCAGGTCGACCCAGCGCTGGGCGCAGACCTCGAACCGGGCGGCGTCCCAGGTGGTGTTGGTGTGCGTGGGCCGCTTGATGGAGCCGAACTGGATCTCGCAGGTCGCCTCCGGCGTGACCACGGTGGTGGGGAACTGCGCGCGGAGCATCTTGCCGGTCTCGCGCCAATCGACCCAGGTGTCGAACTCCAGCACCGGCGAGCCCTCGGTGAGGAACGCCTTCTGCACCATGCGCGAGGCGCCGTAGGCCAGCTCCATGCGGAAGCCCGCCGCGGGACCGTCGGTGAAGGGCTCGCAGCTCACCAGCTCGAAGGCGCCGGCGGGCTGGGCCTGGTAGTCGAAGGGCATGTCCCAGGCGTCGCCCTGGTCGTGGTAGACGGCGAGGTGGTTCGCCTGCCGCCCCGGCGCGATCGTCTCTAGCCCCACAGCGGCGTTCACGAGGCTCACCAGCCGCCCCTGGCCGTCGAACCGGGCGCGCACGAGGCCGTTGTCGAGGCAGCCATCGGCCACCTTGGGCGGCGTGGGCCGCGGCGCGGCGTCCAGGTCGACTACGGTGCAGGCCAGGGCGGGCAGGTCGGCGTGGAGCCAGCCTCCGTCAGCCAGGCGGCTCCAGCCCGAGCGCGAGGTGGCGCCGGCGTTCATAACGAGGGCGGGGCGGGTGGCCGAACCTGCGTCGGTCGCTGCCGCCAGCGCCTCAAGCGCCGACCCGGTGATCGCCTTCGCGTGGGCCAGCAGGTCGGCGTAGCGCACCAGCGACTCGGCGTAGACGCGGCCGATGGACGAGCCCGGCAGGATGTCGTGGAACTGGTAGAGCAGCGTCTCCTTCCAGATTTCCTCGATCTCCGAGGCCGGGTAGGCGGCGCCGGACGCCTGTGCCAGCGCGCAGGCGAACTCGGCCTCCTGCAGCGCCTGCTCCATGCGCCGGTTGTACTGCTTGTTCCGGGCCTGGGTTGTGTAGGTGCCCTGGTGCCGCTCCAGGTAGAGCTCGCCGGCCCAGCCGCGCAGCCGGTCGCTCTGTTGCAGGATGCGCTCGAAGAAGGCCTGCGAGGGCTCCTGCACCACGGGCGAGAGGCCTGCCAGGTCCTTCTCGCGCAGTAGCCGCTCCAGGTGCTCCTCGCCGGGCCCGCCGCCGCCGTCGCCGATGCCGAAGAGGACGAGGCACTCGTCGGAGACGGCCTTGTCGTGGAACTCGCGCTCGGCCTTGGCGATGGCCCGCGGCGCGGCGGAGGAGTTGTAGGTATCCTCCGGCGGCGTATGCGCGAGCACCTCCGAGCCGTCGATGCCCTTCCAGCGGAAGGTGTGGTGCGGCATCCGGTTGACCGTGTTCCAGGAGAGCTTCTGGGTCATGAACCAGTCGCAGCCGGCCTTGCGGAGTAGCTGCGGCAGTGCGCCGGAGTAGCCGAAGACATCGGGGAGCCAGAGGCCCTTCACATCGATGCCGAACTCCTCGCGGTAGAAGCGCTTGCCGTATAGGATTTGCCGGGCCAGCGATTCGCCGCTGGGCACGTTGGCGTCGGCCTCCACCCACATGCAGCCCTGCACTTCCCAGCGTCCGTCGGCCACGCGCTGCTTGATGCGCTCGTAGAGGCCGGGGTGCATCCGCTTCACCCAGTCGTAGAGCTGCGGCTGGCTGGCGCCGAAGACGAAGTCGGGGTATCGGTCCATGAGCTCGAGGACGGTGGCGAAGGTTCGGGCGCCCTTGCGGTAGGTCTCTCGGAGGGGCCAGAGCCAGGCCAGGTCGATGTGCGCGTGGCCGATGGCGGAGAGGGTGAGGGAGGCGTCGCCTCCCCGCTTGGCTAACTCCGGGGCGAGGATGGCGCGCGCCTCAGCGGCGTTGGCCTCGGTGAGGTCCAGCATCACGCCGGCGGCGCGGTCCAGGGCGTCCCAGATGCGGTGGCGCCGGGCAGAGCCCTCGGGCAGCTGGAGCATCAGCTCGCCCAGGACCTCGCAGTCGTAGCTGAGGGCGCGGAGGTTGGGGTTGACGGTGACGATGCGCGCCTCGCGCACCGTCCCGTTGTCGCGCAGTTCGCCGAAGAGGTCATTGCAGCCGGCGTCGACCCAGAGGTCGACGGCCTCGCCGCCCGCGGCGCAGTCGGTCACCGGCACGACGCGCTTGCCCGGGTTGCCCAGGCTGTGGTCGTAGCCGGAGCTGACGTTGGTGAGGCCCAGCCGCGGCTCGCCCAGGGCGTCGACGACCAGGCCCTCGCCGCTCACGTCGATGAGCAGCGCCACCGGCTGACCCGCGCATTCGGCCGGCACGTTCACGGTGAAGTGGAACCAGGCGCAGTCGAAAAGGCCGCCCCATTTGTCGCCGGGCTTCAGCGACAGCCGGTCGCCCGAGGTCCGCTCGGCGAAGGGCACCGGCTCGGCGGTGTGCCACGCCTCGATGTCGAGCTGCGCGGCGGTGACGTAGACGGCGTCGGCGATGCGGCGGGCCAGGTGCTCGAGGTCGCGGCGGCGCTGGTCGCGGATGTAGGGCATGGTAGGGAACTCCCGGAGTATCGGCGTTGCAGGTGGCGGATAGGACCGCTGCACCGGCCCCTAAGTTGGCCGCGAGGGATCCGAACTCCTGCCGGCACACGCCATCCCGCCGCCGCCATCGACAACACCGTCAACGGTGCCAAGTGCCGACGTTGCCGGCCGGGTAGCCGGAGTTGTCGGCGTGAAGCGACCCCCGGGCGTGAGGCGCTCACCCAGGAGTGGTAGTTTCCTAGGGCAGGAGCCTGTCACTCTTGGCCCGGTTGATCGCGGAGGCCTATCCGCAGGGCCAGGCTGGCCGGGCCGATCTCGGCGCGGGTGTCGCCTTCGGCGGCCTCGCCGAACGCCAGCCTGTCCGCCAGCGTCTCGTTCGCCACATAGCCCGCCCAGGCCTCCAGGGCCGCGCGTAGCTCGGGCGACTCGGTGGAGACGGTCAGCGTGATGCGGTCCGTTATGCTGAGGCCGCTCTCCTTGCGGAGCTGCTGGATGTGCCGCACGGCATCGCGCGCCCAGCCTTCGGCGAGCAGGTCCGGCGTCAGCTCGGTGTCGAGGAGGAGCTTGATGCCCGCCTCGTCCGTGGCTGCCAGGCTGGCGGGGATCTCGGGCTTGATCTGGAGCAGGTCGAGGCCCACCTCGTGCTCCTCGCCCGCGACGGTGATGCGCGCCGGTTCGCCTGCATCGCGGAGCCTGACCAGCTGCTCGTGCGAAAGGCCCCGAATGGCCTCGGCGGCGGCGTTGGCGCCGGCGCGGAAGCGGGGGCCCAGCGCCCGGAACTCCGGCGCTGCCTTCAGCGTCTCGATGCCCTCCAGCGTGGGCTGGATGTCGATCCGCTTCACGTTAAGCTCGCGCAGCAGCTCGCCCTCGAAGCGCCGGAGCGCCTGCGCCCAGGTCTCGTCGCCGGTGACCGCCACGATCCTCGCCAGCGGCTGCCGAACGCGCAACTGCCGCTCGTTGCGCAGGGCGAGGACTGCCGAGATGGCCGATGCCATGACGTGCATCTGCTGCGAGAGCGCCTCATCGATGAGCGCCTCGTCGGCCTCGGGATAGGCGGCCAGGTGCACGCTTTGGGGCGCCGTCGGGTCCTGCGCCGAGACGATGGCGCGCCAGATGTGGTCGGTGACGAACGGGATCACCGGCGCCAGGGCGCGGCAGAAGACCGTCAGGCACTCGTAGAGCGTCTGGTATGCGGCCAGCTTGTCCTGGTCGCTCCCGGCCTTGGCGCGCCAGAAGCGGCGGCGGTTGAAGCGCACGTAGGTGTTGGAGAGGTCCTCCACGAAGGCCTCGGCCTGGCGCACCAGGGCCGCCACGTCGTACTCGGGCAGCCTCTCGCCGGCGGTGCGGACCATGCGGTGGAGCTCGGAGAGGATCCAGCGGTCCACGTCGGGCCGGTCGGCGTAGGGCACCTGCGGGGCGGCGGGGTCGAAGCCATCGGCGCGGGCGTAGTTGCTGAAGAAGGCGTAGGTGTTCCAGAGCGTGCTGAGCACCTTTCGCTGCACGTGCTCGCCGGGCGTGTAGCCGAAGTTCAGGTTGTTGGCCGGCGCCTGGCGGCAGTACATCCACCGCATGGTGTCGCAGCCCATCTTCTCTGCGGCATCCTCGAACCAGATGGCGTTGCCGGCCGACTTGTGCATCTCGGCGCCATGCTCGTCCTTCACCAGCGCGTGGCCGAGGAGGGTGCGGAAGGGCGGGATGCCCTCCATCATGGTGCTCATGGCCAGCAGGGCGTAGAACCAATTGCGGAACTGGCCGGGGAAGCACTCGGTCACCAGGTCGGCGGGGACCCACTCGGCCCAGGTCTCGCGGTCCGTGTTGTACTTCGTGGTGGAGTAGGGGACGATGCCCGCGTCGAGCCACGGGTTGCCCACGTCCTTCACCCGGTGCATCACGCCGCCGCAGGCGCACCGCAGCGTCACTTCGTCGACCCAGGGGCGGTGCGGGCTGTGGCCGTCGAATGCCTCCCAGCCCTCGGCGGCGCGCTGCTGGAGCTCATCCTTGCTGCCCATCACATCGAAGGCGCGGCACTCGTCGCAGACCCAGAAGGGGAGCGCGAGGCCCCAGTAGCGCTTCTTGGAGATCATCCAGTCGCGCATATTGTCGAGCCAGTCGAGTTCCTGCGACATGCCCCACTCGGGGATCCACTTGATCTGCCGCACGACCTCCTTGATGCGGTCGCGCCACTTCATGTCGATGAACCACTCCTCCACGTTGCGGAAGAGGAGGGCCGTCTTGCAGCGCCAGCAGTGTGGGTAGTTGTGCGTGTAGGGGAAGACGCGGAAGAGGAGCCCCTTGCCCGTGAGCGACTCGAAGACCGTTGGAGCCACCTCGCGTGCGGCGCGGCCGGTGAGCGGGCCGTAGCCGGGGATGTAGACGCCCGACTCGTCGATGGGCGCCAGGACGGTGAGGCCCAACTCGCGCGATAGCTCGAAGTCCTCCCGGCCGCAGCCCGGCGCGATGTGGACGATGCCGGTGCCCTCGGCGTCGGAGACCATCTCCCAGGCGATGACGCGGTGCTGCATGCGGGTCTCGGACTGGGCGTCCAGCTCGTCGAAGGGGCCGTCATACGTCAGGCCCACGAGGTCGGCGCCCTTGCACCGCTTGCCCTCGACGACCCGCGAGGCCAGCTTCAGCGGCCCGATGCTGCCCGCCGAGAGCCAGCATAGGTCGCCGTCGCGATCCACGGCGACATACTCCAGCTCGGGGTGCACGGCGCAGGCGACGTTGGCCGGGAGCGTCCAGGGCGTGGTGGTCCATACGAGCAGCCGCTCGCCGGGCTTCTCGCGCAGCGGGAGGGCCACGATGACCGAGTCCTCGGTCACTTCCTGGTAGCTCTCGTGCATCTCGTGCTGGGAGATGCCTGTGCCGCAGCGGGGGCACCAGGGCATGCTGTCGCGGCCACGGTAGATGAGCCCCTCGTTGTGGCACTTCTTCAGGAAGGCCCAGATGGTGTAGTTGTTCTCGTCGGACATCGTATAGTAGCTGTCTGACCAGTCCATCCAGTAGCCCAGCCGCACGGACTGTTCGCTCTGAATCGCGGCGAACCGGGACGCGCGCTGCTTGCACCGATCGACGAAGTTGCCGATGCCGTAGGTCTCGATGTCGCGCTTGGTCTGGAAGCCCAGCTCCTTCTCGACCTCGACCTCGACCCAGAGGCCCTGGCAGTCGAAGCCGTTCTGGTAGCGGAGCCTGTGGCCCTTCATGGCGTGGAAGCGCTGGTAGCAGTCCTTGTAGGTCCGCCCCCAGGCGTGGTGGACGCCCATGGGGTTGTTGGCGGTAATCGGCCCGTCGAGGAAGGACCAGATGGGCCCAGAGGCGTTCTGTGCGCGCAACTTGCCGAACGTGCCGTCCTCCTCCCAGAAGCGGAGGACGTCATGCTCGAGCTCAACGAACGAAACCTGGGGGTCGACTTCCCTGAACACGGGCGGAGCTCCTGGATGGCGGATATGCGCCCCACGGGCGCGCGGTCAAATAGTGTACCAGCCGCCCGGAATCGCACTTGAGCGGCCATCTGCTGTCTGATCGCCGCGGGTCCCCAGGTGCCCACCACAATCGACGCGCTGCACGCGCTGATCAGGCAGTTGCATAGGTCCGACGACGCCGACTCAGAAACGATAAGCCGCGCCGACCGTGGCATAGTTCAACCACGCGAACGAGTAGACGCGTTCGTTGTCTGCGCCGCCCTCGAGTGTTCTGAAGCCAACCACGGCCGTCCAGTCTGCCGCAACGTCGCGGGCGAACTGGATGCCGATGTCGAACGCCCGTCCCTGTGGAGCGGCCAACCCATCGAAGTCCAGCAGCAGGCGCGAGCGGTCATCCAAGGCGTATGAACCCGCAACGTGGATCAACGGCGCAAACCCGACGTTGGCATCTGACGCGGCAACTGCTCCCTGCCGCAAGGCTACGCGGGCGTCTCGGATCTTGAGTGTGACCCCTGCCCGCCACTCTGATCGCGAGTCGTTGTGGAAACGGTAGCGGTACGTGGCTCGGTACGAGTTGAACCGGTAGGTTCCGGTGGTCTTTGTACCGGCTGCGAAGTCGGCCCCCGCAAAGCTCACAGTGCGGTCCAGCGTCCCACTCCCTCGAATCTCCAGCGGCGCGATCAGGAAGCGCCAGCCGCTGCGCCGGTCGACATCGGCCTCAAGCGTCATGCGCATGTGCGCATAGGGTCCGGCCCCCTGCAGGCGAGCCATCGAGAAGCGGGTACCGGTGTCGCCGGGGATACGCTCGTCGTTGCGCTCCTGCCACACAGCACCTGTCTCCAAGGTGAGGCGGTAAGGGCCGTCCGTGGCCACTGCGGACCACGGGCATACCGTTAGCAGGGCCAGACTGGCGGCGGCTGAAGCAGTCTTGCGCGCAAGCATGCTCTGGTGTCTCCTCATCGTTGTGGTGCCGCAGTTGCAGTCGGTTTTAGGACGGACTGGATCGTCGCTGCGCATGACGTCGTCGAGCCCGGTGCCCTACGGGAAGAGCCAGCCCATCAGCGCGTCGAGGTCGCCGAAGTCGGGGATGATGGCGTCGGCTCCGGCTCCGGCCAGCCGGTTGCGCTTCCACTCGTCGCGGGCGCCGGGGTTCTTCTCGTCGCTGGCGACGCCTACGGCCAGGCCGCCCACCCGCTTGCTCTCCTCGATCTCCACGAAGCCGTCGCCGAAGGCCACAAGTTCCGGGCCCTGCAGTCCGTTCTCGCTCAGCAGGCGATCGATGATCGCCGCCTTGGAGCAGTTGACGTCGGCGTCGATGGCCCCGTAGATGTGCGGTGCGAAGTAGTGGTCAAGCCGCACGGCGCCGGCTTCTTCGAGGACGTTCGGCAGGTCGGTGCCGCTGGCCACGAGCAGACTGATCCCCCGGGCCTGGAGCGCGTCCAGGAAGGGCCGCGAGCCCCGCAGCAGCATCGTGTCCGGCTCGATGGCGCCTGCCTTGAGGCCTGCCACGCGGTGTTCGATGCGCACCCAGAGGCGCCGCAGGTACTCCTGCTTGTACTCCAGGGGCTCGATGGGCGAACCGCCGCGCTCCGCGATGGCCTCGGCCAGGGCGATGCACTGGAAGATCGTCTGCTTGCCGGTGAGGCGATCGACGAAGTCGCGGACGACGGTCTCGGCCTCGGCCGGGGCCTCCGCGTGGGGCGCTTTCAGGAACTCCTCGACGAAATAGGGGATCATCACGCCCTGCCACCCCTCGCGGACCAAGGAAAGTGTGCCGTCGAAGTCGAATAGTGCGAAGCGGACGCGGCCGCGCTCCGCGTCGGGGTTCAGGACTTCGAGGGTGGGGGTTGTCTGGGCGTCGGACATAATCGTTGGTCAGCTCCTGTCGTGTGGCTCGGCGTGGGCCGGTCGGTACTATGGTACCCTGCACGCCTTCGGCCGCTCGGGGCAGGGATTTCACCGGTGGCTTTACATGTGCGCCGGTAGAGCTTGACCAGAGTCGCCACAACAGGCTAGACTTGAGGAGTCGCGAGTCTCTTGACGTCTTGGGTCCGATGGTCGGACTTCTGTTGATCCCGCTGCAAGGAACGATTTCCGTCCCGCTGGTCCCGGGCGGCGCCCCAAGTGTGTCCTGGAACCCGCTGCGGATGGACCAGTCTGTGATAGGAGGTGAATCGCGAGTGAAGCAGAATGTAAACCCGGTCGTAGCCGTGATAGCGGCCATCGTGGTGTTCGCCATCGTCGGCCTCTTCATGTGGCAGCGATCGACGAGCACCGGCCTCTCCAAGGATCAGGAGGAGAAGTTCCTCAAGCCGTTGGTCCTCGGCGGGCCGGGGCAGCAGCAGAAGAGCGTTGTGCCCCCGCCGCCGCCGAGCGGCGCAGGTGGGCCGCTCCTGTTGGGTCCGGGCGGCGTCACCGCCCCGCCTGTCCCCGGACGCTAGTGTGTCTCGGCGCAATGGGGCGCCGTGATGTCGTGCTGGATCGTCGTACCAACTCGTAAGGAGAAACCAGACATGACGCGACGTGGCTTCACCCTGATCGAACTGCTCGTGGTAATCGCGATTATCGCGATCCTGGCAGCGATCCTCTTCCCGGTCTTCGCCCGCGCCCGCGAGCAGGCCCGTGCGACCAGCTGCCTCTCGAACACGAAGCAGATCGCCCTGGCATTCAACATGTACCAGACCGACCATGACGGCGCCTATCCGTCCGTCTACGATGACAGTCTGGGCTACCCCGCCGGCCGCATCATCTGGGCCGACAAGATCAGCCCCTACGTCAAGAACCGCCAGATCTTCGCCTGCACGGGCGGCCCGACCAACGTCGACGTCAACACCGTCGCCGCCGGCACCTGGCCGAACAACCTGCAGGGCACCCGCTACTCCATGAACATGGTTCACGGCTGGCACTGGCCCGAGGGCAACGTCAAGAACGGCTCCGCCCTCGACTATCCCGTCCGCGACTCCCAGTTCCGCCATCCCGCCGAGACCTCTCTGATCCAGGAGAGCTCCAACGCGTGGTGGTGCCACTGGCTCTGGCATCCGGGCTGGAACGCCTACCAGACCACCGCTACCGGCGAGACCATCCTGGTCGGCGTCCTGGGCGAGACCATCTACCCGCGCCACTTCAACAACACCAACATGGCGTTTGTTGACGGCCACGCGAAGGCCCGCAACACCTCCTCCCTGCTGAAGGACCACCGCTGGTGCACCACCGACTACGAGGACTAGTCCTCTAGTCGGCGCTGCCAACAGCCCCACGACGGGGGCGCCTCCGGGCGCCCCCGTCGCTGCGTCAGGCCAGTGCGCCGCTCCTCCACGTCTCGACGGCCGCGCAGATCAGGTCCACGCAGCGAGCGGCTCCGGTGAGGCTCATCCGGTACGAGGCCTCGTGGATGCCCTCCGACGGCAGGGCGATGGAAAGCGCGTGGGCGATGGGGGTGAAGAGGATCGTCTGGCTACCCGACTTGGCGCCGGTGAGGTGATGTGGCACGCCCTTGGCGGCCACCGCGTCCGACATGCGGATGCCGAAGTTCGGATCGATGAGGTTCCGACCTTCGTAGACGCGGATGGCCGGCAGGTCGAGCCTCGCCTCGCCCAGGTTCTTCGAGCCCGGCACGTCGGCGTTGACCACCAGCGCAAGCTGTGGCGCCTCGCGCTGGAGTAGCGTGACCGCCTTCCGCGCCACGTCCATGGCGCACTCCTCGGCCATTACGTAGAGTAGCGCCACGTCGGTCCGGTTCAGGCGTATGGCCGCCTCGGCCATGCAGGCGTCGGTGATGCGCGGGTCCAGGGCCTTGCCGACGATGTCGTCGCCTGTGATCGTGGTAGCCGTCCGGAACGTGAAACCGGTCCGGTAGGGACGTACACGGGCGCCATCTAGCCGGATGCGGACCTCGTCGCCATCTGCATCAAGGTACGCTGCCGCCGGGAAGGCCTCATCGGCCGACTGAGCCAGCCAGTCGAAGCCCTGCATCTGCGCCTGGGCATAGGTCGCCGCCTCGGTGCCCCAGATGCGCGTATGGTAGCCGCCCTCGGCGTGGGGCCCGTAGGCGCAGCCGCCGATCTCATCGACGTGGGCAACCAGCAGCGTCCTGACGCCCTTCAGACCTGAGAGCCCCAGCGTGAAGAGGCTGTAGCCGTCCGGCTCGTGGCGCTCGTCCCAGCCATCCAGCCGCCGCCGCAGCACGCTCAGCACCGGGCCGCAAGCCGTGGCTACCGACGGCGCCTCCGTCAACTCCTTCAGGAAATCGTGGTCCATGCTTCTCCTCGGGACCTATGCAGGCGGGTTGGCCGGCACACCGCAGGCCAGGAAGCCGCCGTCAACCGCCAGTGTCTCACCGGTGACGTAGCTCGCTGCCGGCGACGCCAGGTAGATGGCCGCCCCCACCAGCTCCTCGGCATCGCCGAAGCGAGCCATGGGCGTGTGGTTCCGGAACCAGTTGCCGCGTGGCGTGCCCTCGATCAGCGCCCGGTTCAGCGGAGTGGGGAAGACCCCCGGCGCGATGGCGTTGACGCGGATGCCCTGCTGCGCCCACTCTACCGCCAGCACCCGCGTCAGCTCCATCACGCCCGCCTTGCCGGCGCAGTAGCCCGCCACCCACGCCAGTCCGACCGTGGAAGCCAGGCTGGCGATGTTCACGATGGCCCCACCGCCCTCCTGGTCCTTCATCACCCGCGCGGCCGCCTGGCAGGCGAGGAAGGTGCCCGTCAGGTTCACGCGGAGTACACGGTCCCAATCGTCGAGGCTCATCTCCAGGGCCGGCGCCTTGTGCGTGATGCCCGCCGCGCAGACGAGGATGTCGAGCCGGTCGGCCTCGTCGCGTACGCGAGCCACGGCCGCCTCGACGGACGCCGGGTCCGCCACGTCGAGCCCAAACGCGTCGCTGCCGGGTGAGAGGGCCTGAAGCTCGGCGCGGGTGTCGGCCACCTTGCCGGGGTCACGCGACCCGGCGAAGACCCTGGCTCCCGCGCGGGCCATGCCCACGGCGATTGCCCTGCCCAGCCCGCTGGTGCCGCCGGTGATGAGGGCGGTGCGGCCGGATATATCGAACCCCTGGTGGATGGTCACGGTCTTGTCCCCTTTCGCGCCGGCTTCCAGTTTCCCGTGTTCGCGTCGAACGTTCTGGCGCCGGAGCCCTTCGCGGCCCGCACCTGCACGCCGTATACGGCCACGCCGAGGACGCGCGGATCGCTGGAGCCCTTGATCACCTTGCGCGGCTCCCAGCCGGTGCAGCGTAGCTCCAGCGCGGCGGCGGCGGCGGTCGGCATGAACGTGGCGCTCCAGAGGCGGGCGCCGGGCTTGTCGAAGGCGATCAGCTTCTGCTTGCCCAGGTAGATGCCCGAGCCGGGGCCCACCGCGTGGACGGGCACGTCGGCATGGACGCGCAGCTGAACGGCGGCTCCGGGCGTCACGGGCAGCTTCAGTACGCTGCGCGGCATCGACCAGCGCTGCGTCAGCGCCTTGCCATGGATGGTCAGTGCCTCGCGCCCGTGCCAGAACTTCACGTATCTGCCGTCGCCCGGCGTTCCGATGGCCACGTCGTAGTTCCGCAGGGCCTCGGGCGTCCAGCGGAGCGTGTCGGCGCTGTTCGCGGACATCACGGTGCGGAAGCCTGCGTGGTTTTCCACGTTCAGGCCTTCCGGCGCCTGGTTGCCGGTGATGAGGACCGACTGCGCCGCCGCCCCGACGCGCGCGTTAAGCCCTGCCTGCAGGAAGGTGCATCCCTGCAGGATCGCCGAGCCCTGCGGCAGGTCGATGGCCGGCGCGCCGCGCTGGTTCACGTCCCAGTTGACGAAGTTGCAGGAGCTGGCGGTGAACTGGGCGTCCTTGCTCCGCAGCAGCACGCACCGGTCGATGGGCCCCCAGAAGGAGCAGTTCACGAGGCTCACCTTGCCCCGGGCCTTGGGGCCGATCTCAAGGCAGACCGAGTCGGTGCTGCTCCAGCGGCCGACGAACTCGCCGTTGGTGATGAGCAGGCCCGGGTCCTGCGCCGATTCCACCAGTACGGCGCGTCGGCAGCTATCGGCGCCCAGGCCCAGGAAGTTGCCGTTCGTCGGTCCGCTCTTGTACTCGCTGAACTTGTAGCCCACGCCGTAGCCGAAGCAGAACGTGTTGTGGATGTAGTGCCAGTCGGTCCGGCCCAGCTCAAAGGCGACGCCCCTGGTGTTGACCCACTTGCAGTAGGGGTCGTCCGGGTTGTAGAGCACGCCGAAGGGCCAGAAGTGGATGTTCTCGATGTGCCCGATGTCGTAGCACTGGTCCACGAAGATGCCCCGCGCGATGGGGTATCCCGTCACGTTGCGCACGATGTGGCGGTGGGCCAGCACCAGCCGGATGCCCTCGTAGGGGTTCACCAGGCAGCAGTCGCGGATGCCGACGTTCTCGGTGCCCTCCGACGCGATGCAGGGCGGGTAGGGCACGGGCGGCACGTCCTGCTGCTTCCACTCGGGGTAGAAGACCACGAAGCCCGCAACCGAGGAGCAGCTACCGGCGAGGCGGATGAAGGGTGCGCTGTCGGGCTTGCCGCGCCCGGCGTAGGCCAGCAGCACCGATCCGGTGAGGGTCTGCACGTCTGCCTTGGAGACCGTGGGCGGCACGCGGTAGACGCCCTGCAGCGTCACGTTGGCGGGAACGCTGAGCGTGCCGCGCATGGCGTACTTGCCGGCGGGCGCCTCCACGATGCCCCCGCCCTGCTTGCCCATCTCATCGAGCGCTTGCTGGAAGGCTCCGGTGCAGTCCGTCGCGCCGTCGCCCACGGCGCCGTACCGCAGCACCGAGACCGACGAGGCAGGTGTCGGGCCTGTCTGTGCCGACGTCCATTCGGGCGCCGGCGCGCCAAGGAGCAGGAAGGCGGCTACCGCCCGTAGCCATCGATGCATGGGTGAGACCCCCTACGCTCGTGATGGTCCATTTTAGCCCGTGGAGCCGCCACTTGCCTCACGCCCCGATCCGGCGCCAACCTGTAAAGCCAATTTGCCGCAGACCGCTTGACACTATCGCACCGTGCCGCTAGAATGGGTGCAGTCCGGCGGGCGCAGTGCGGCTCCCCCGACGCAGATAACCGATCCCTATGGCACCAGTACCGCTGTACGAGCGCATCCGCGACCGCATCAGATCGGACTTCCTGAACGGCCAGTCCGGCGATGGCGTTCGTCTGCCCGCGGAGAGGGAGCTTCAGGCGCTCTACGGCGCAAGCCGCCCCACCATCGCCAAGGCCCTGGCCGCGCTATCCGCCGAGGGACTGGTCGCCAAGAGCCAGGGGCGCGGTTCTTTCGCCATCAACCGCGATGGCCCCGAGCCCACGCAGGGCCCCACGCGGCGCATCGGCTACGTGGCCTCCATCGCCGGCGCCGACCTGATCCAGCGCACCTTCGCCGGCATCTGTCGCGCCGCGTGGCGCCGCGGGTTCCGTGCCCAGTTGGGTGCAGCCCAGAATTCGTTGCGCGGCGAACGCGAGGCCGCGCTGGACCTGATCGACTCCGGCGCTCGGGGGCTCATCATCGGCCCATGCTTCCGCGCCGTGAGCGAAGTCGAGGCCGATTACCTGACGCGGGGCGACCTGGGTGTGCCCGTGGTCCTCGTGGATACGGGTCTGCCTGCCCATGGCGGCGCGCAGGTGGTGTTCGACAACCGGAGGCTGGGTCGCTCGGTCTATGCGTCGCTCCTGGCGCGCGGGCACCGGCGCATCGGCATCTTCACCTGCGGCTCCGACTGGCTCCACTGGCCGCTGCTTGAGCGCATGCGTGGCTACCGCGACGCCGCCGCCGAGCATGGCGCCGGCATCGATCCCGACCTCGTCCTCGGCGTCCCCTTGGGCGCGGATCGTGAGGTCATCCCGACAGCCCTGGATCGCTGGCTGGCGCTTGCCGAGCCGCCCACCGCCATCATCGCCATGGAGGACAGGGCCGCCCTTGATGTCGTCGACGGCCTCCAGCACCGCGGCGTACACGTCCCGGACGACGTTCGCGTGGTCGGCTACGACAACCTCGACGCCGCCCGCAGGTTCCGCCCCGCCATTGCCACGACGAACCCCGATTTCGTCTGGATGGGCGAAATGGCCTGCGATATCCTGCTCGATGGGCTGCAGGAGGGCAATCTCCCGCAGCGTACCCATGTGCTGGATGTGCCGTTGCTCTCCCGCAGGGCCTCGGACCATCCCACAGCCCAGCGTGGCGCCGCCCGGGCGCACGCAGCGGGCGACGGCGAACCGGCAGGCGCCACAGCGACCTGACCTGCCGGAGTTCGGCCGTCGTCTCGGCGGCCCGCACGGCGGCTCTGTCGTCGTGCCGATCAGTACCAGTGCGCTTGCCGGGTGAGCGCCTGACCAGGAGGGAGCGGAACATGAAGCAGCAGGTGTCGCCTGTTGCGGCGGCCATCGTGATCGTGGTGGTGATTGTGATCGCGGGGGCGGCCTGGATGAAGTTCGGCAATCAGGGCCCGGGCTCCAGGGCCGGCGAGCAGCCGCCCGGCATGCCTGCCAGCGTGCAGGAGGAGTTCGCTCGCCGTGGAGCCGCCATGACGGGCGCCAAGCCCACCAGCGGCGGCGGACCGCAGCTGAACCCGGCAGGCGGGAACCTGATCCCGCCTCCTCCGCCGGGCGGCTAACCGCGTGACCCAAGTCGGGGGTGTACCAACTCAGTCGAGCGCTCGGCGTGCTCGCCGCATCTCGACCATCTGAAAGGGGTTTCCGAATGAGGCGTAACGGCTTTACTCTGATCGAGCTGTTGGTGGTCATTGCGATCATCGCCATTCTGGCGGCGATCCTCTTCCCGGTCTTCGCCCAGGCTCGTGAGCAGGCGCGCACCATCTCCTGCCTCTCGAACGTGAAGCAGATCGGCCTCTCCGTGATGATGTACTCCCAGGACTATGACGAGCTCTTCCCCATGGGCACCTACCCGTACCCGCGCAACTGGGAAGTCAACATGGACATCCCCTCCGGCGGCACGCCGGGCGGACAGCAGGAGCTGGACTGCGGCCTGCAGGGCAACGCGTGGGTCGGCTTCAACCCCGGTGACGGCGGCGCCAACTACACCAATTGCGCGTACGGCGGCACCTTCTACCGCACGCTCATGGCGGTCCAGTGCGGCCCCTACACCAAGAACAAGAACATCTGGTACTGCCCGTCGGACAAGTACCGCATCCCGAGCGCCGACAACATGGCAAGGGGCCTGCAGTCGTACCAGTGGTTCCCGAACTGGGTCTACAACTTTGCCGGCTCCGGCTTCCCGCTCTGCGGCCCGGATATGAGCACCATGAACCCCAGCGCGAAGTCCGACTACGCCTCGTCGCGCATGCTCTTCGTTGAGCGCGGCGTTTTCGGTTGGGACGGCCCGGATGCCTTCGGCAGCACGGCCCCGAACACCACCTACAACCATAGCCGCGGCTACAACTGCGCCTACTTCGACGGCCATGCCAAGCTCGTCAACTTCGGACGCAAGGGCATGACGCTCCCGGCCTCCTACTGGAGCCCCGGCACCTGCGGCAACCCGACGTTCTAGGGACGGAGCGATGCGGACCCGCTGACACCCGGCACGGGTCCGCTACGTAGAAGGAGGGTCGGTGGGGATTGCGTACGCAACCTCCACCGGCCCTTTGCCGTACCTGCCAGGAGGAACCCATGCCCGTTGAGCGCGCCGCCGTTGAGATGGTTGAGGCGTCCGCCCGCAGGATTGAGGGCGATGGCGCACCCACGCTGGAAGAGGGGTGGCTGCGCGCGGAGGGCGTCCGGCTCGATATGTCTGCCGGCTTCCGCCTGAGGGTCGATCAGCTCCGGCTACGGATAACCATCATCGAGGTGGAGCTCAACCGCGCGCTGGAGACCATGGACCTTGGGCCCGTGCGCAACGCCTCGGCGGCGATCCTCACCGGGCGCGTGCGTCTCACGGGGCGCTACAAGCTCGTGGGAGGCCTGGCAGCGCCCTTCACGCTGGTGGCGGGGCTGGAGCCGCGGGCAGGCCTCAACGTCGCGCTGGACGTGCAGGAGCTGAGCGTTGTGGGAGTGCCTAACCCGGCCATCATCGCCCGCGCGGTGGAGGACCGGCTCAACGCCCGCGTTGCAGAGGCGCTGGCCCAGGCGGAGCTGCCCTTCCCTGCGCGGCTCGAGGCGATCACGCTGGAGCCGGGCCGGGTTACGATCGGTCTGGCGGGGAGCCTGGACCTGTGGCGTCCGAACCCGGCGCAGCGTCGGATCGGCGAATGAGCGCGATCAGCACACCGAGCAGGATCGGCGTGATCACCAGCGAGAAGACCTGCGCGTCGGTTAGCTGCCAGCGGAACACCTCGGCCGTGGCGCCCTTGCGGAGGCCCTCCACGAGGAAGCGGTAGACCGCGTAGAAGAGCAGGTAGCCGACGAACAGAACGCCCCGCTTGTGCGGCCGCTTCAGTCCGGCGTCCAGCGCGGCGAACGCAGCCAGGCTGGCCAGGGCCGAGTAGATCTGTGTGGGATGCGACGGCGGCGTAAGCGCGGTGGCATGTCCATCGGCATGGAAGCGCACGGCCCAGGGCAGGTTGCACACGGCCCCGTAGCAGCACCCGTTCAAGAAGCAGCCGATTCGCCCGATGGCGTACGCCACGGCGAACCCGGCCGAGGCCATATCCGCCACATCCAGGAACGAGAGGCCGTGCCGCCTGCAGTAGTAGGCGCAGTAGCCGAAGCCGAAGATGGGCGCCCCGATGAACGAGAGGCCGCCGTTCCATATCTGGAACGCCGCCACGGGATTGTGGCTGTAGAAGCTCCAGTTCAGGGCCACGTACAGCACGCGCGTGCCGATGATCCCGGCCACCAAGCCGACCAGCGAGGCGTCGAACACCTGTTCCGGCGTGATGCCCGGCGGCGCGCCCTCGGGGCGAGCGGCCTGCGCCCGGCGGGCGGCGCCCATGACACACCAGAGGGCGACCAGGAAGCCGCACATCACCAGCACGCCGTAGGACCGCAAGGTGATTGGACCGGCGTGGAACAGGACCGGGTGCATGGCGCCTAGCCCGACCCAGCCGGCGGGTCGGCGCCCTCACCAGGTTGCGCGACGATTGCAGGCGCTTCCGGCGCCGGCTCGGGCGCCGGGGGGCGCAGGACGACACGCCACGCCAGCACGATCACCGCCACGGTGATGGCCGAGTCCGCGACGTTGAAGACCGGGATGACGCGAACATCGAAGAAGTCGCGAACGTAGCCCAGCCAGCCGCGGTCGATGCCGTTGCCCACGGCGCCGCCAAGTGCGAGGGCGAGCGCGGCGCTGACCCAGAGGTCCCGCTTCTGCTGCCTGTGGAAGGCGACCGCGAGGATCACGACGGCCACGCAAGCGATGGCGGCAAAGACCCACGGATGCGCCGAGAAGAGGCTGAATGCGCTCCGGTCATTCTGCGTGGGGTTGATCGAGACGGCCGCCCCGAGCACCGGGTGCGATCCCGGGGTGAGGTTCGACATGACGGCCCACTTGGTCAGCTGGTCGCTGGCGATCACCAGGATCGCGGTCAAGTAGAAGAAGGCCGTGCGCATCAGGACTCCTGCCGGGCCTGGCAGGTGATGCAGAAGCTGGTGTAGGGTACGGTCTCCAGCCTGGCCTGGGCGATGGCCTTGCCGCAATCCTCACATAGGCCATACTTGCCCTGTTCGATCCGCGCAAGGGCGCGCTGCACCTTGTGGAGCAGCTCCTCGACGTTCTCTGTGAGCGTCTCGCTCATCTCGCGCTCGAACATCTCGGTAGCCATGTCGGCGGGGTGGTTGGGATCGAAGTCACCCATCTGCCCCGAGCCGTCATCGGCGCCGTCGCGGACGTGGTTCAGCTCGGCCAGCAAGCGAACCCGCAGGTCGCTCAGGCGTTGTCGCAGCGAATTGGTGTCCATCATCTCTGTGGTCATGGCAGGTTCCCGCAAAGTGGATATGGGACGGCCGAGCAACTACCATTATAGCGCGGCTCATCCGTGCAGGAGTTCCCCCGATCGGGGACGAAATGGACTACCGGTGAGCGCGTCCTGTCCTTTCCTCGCTGGGCGCGGCAAAGGAGGGCTAGCTGTGAGGTGTGTGGCGCTTGCGTGGGCCCCCTTCCTGGCGGCATGGTGTATTGCGGCGCAGGCCGGGCCGGGCGACGCCGAGATGGTGAATGTGGCCCTCAGCGCCTACGGAGCCACGGCCCGGGCCTCCTCGCAGTTCGGACCCGACTACGCCGCCGACCGCGCGCTCGACGGCCGGTGGGCCCGCCGCGAAACCGACAAGTGGAACAGCCGCTCCAACGCCACGCCTCACTGGCTCGTGGTCGACCTGGGCGCGCAGCGCAAGGTCGGCCGCGTCGTGATCCGCCACGAAGGCGTTCTGCCCGGCGGCGAGGGCTTCAACACCGCGGCCTACGAGCTACAGGTCGGAGCCGGGCCGCAGGGGCCATGGTCGCCGCTGGCGCCGGCCGTGCGGGGCAACCGCCGGTCAGTGACGGAGCACGCCGTCACTCCGCGTCCGGTGCGCTGGCTTCGGCTCTGGATCACCCAGGGCGAGCCCGGCGGGAACGAATTTGCGCGCATCCTGGAGGTCGAGGCCTACGTCAGCGAAGCCGACCTCGACGCGCCCCTGGCGCGCGCCTACGCTCCCGCCCGCTGGCGTGCGGCTCCTGGCGGCGGGCTGGAGCAGGCTGTCTGCGTCGAAGGCGCCGGGCCCGGCCTCTCGCCGCCCGCCCGCCGGGCGCGTCTGTCCATCGACGGCCGCGACGTGGCGCTGGAGCGCTACACGCCCGACGGCCCATTCGTCGGCTGGCTTCCCGCCGCCGAGGCGCCCCGGTCCGTCACGGCCGCGTTGCGGCCTCAGGCAGGTGCCGGCGGGCCGCTTGGCCTGACGTTTGGCTTGCCCGGCAGCCGCGACCTGCAGGGGCTCGGTTTCCCGGCCCGCTTCGCCCAGGGGCGGGCGCTGGCGATCTGCTCCAGCCATCAGGACATCGCGTGGATGGACACCCCCGCCCGATGCATCCGCCAGCGCGATGAGCAGGTGATCACCCCGGCCCTGGAGCTCCTGCGCCGCGACCCGTCCGCCCGCTTCGTCATGGAAGACACATTGGCCCTGATGGAGTACCTGGAGCGCCATCCCGACCGGAAGCCCGAGGTGCTGGCCCTGACCCGCTCCCGCAGGCTTGAGTGGGGCGCCACCTACAACCAGCCCTACGAGGGCCTACTCAGCGGCGAGATGCTGGCACGGCAGCTCTACTACGGCCGCCGCTGGCTGCAGAAGGCCCTGCCGGGCTGCGACGCCCGGGCGGCCTGGAGCCCGGACGTGCCGGGGCGCACGCTGCAGATGCCCCAGGTCCTCGCCAAGGCCGGTGCGCCCTACCTGATGCTCAGCCGGCAGGAGCCCGGCTTCTTCCGCTGGCGTAGCCCCGACGGTAGCTCCGTGCTGGCCTACTCGCCGGGGCACTACGGCACGGCGTGGGATCGCCTCTCCGGTCCCGCGCCCGAGGTCGCCCGGCGCGTGGCGCAGGATGCCGCCGCCGTCGATGCCGCACAGGCCGCGGCCGGCCTGCCCCCGCTGCTGGGCTACATCGTCTCCGTAGATGCCTCCGGCCCTCGCGACTTCGGCGATCTGGTCCGCCAGTGGCCGCGGGTCGATGCCGGCGGCGCTGCGACGGGGCTGCCGGCAGTCCCCACCTTCGCCACCGCCACGGCTGAGGAGATGATGGATCAGGTCGCCGCCGCGCACCCGCAGCTCCGGACCATCCAGGGCGAGCGGCCCAACGTCTGGCTCTACATCCATGGTCCGACGCACCACGAGGCCATCAGCGCCGGGCGCGACGCGGCTCGGCTGCTGCCGGCGGCTGAGGCCTTCTCCGCCCTGGCCGGCCTCCGCTTGGGCTCGGCGGCGCCCTACCCGGCGAAGGCCCTGGATGCCGCCTGGCGCGCCCTGCTCTACCCCGACCACGGCTGGGGCGGCTACTACGGGGAGATCACCGATGACCTCTTCCGCGCTAAGCTCACCCAGGCGCGCGACGCGGGGCGCCGCCTCCTTGGCGATGCCACGCGGCGCCTGGCCGAACGGGTTCCGGCGGCGCCCGGCGTTGGCGTTCCGCTGGCGGTCTTCAACACCCAGCCGTGGCGCCGCTCGGGCCTGCTTGAGGCCACCGTCTCGCTTCCCCGCGGCGCCGCCCGCGGCCTGGAAGTGCGGCAGCCCGGCCACGCGCCCATGCCCGCGCAACTGCTTCGCGGCACGCGGTGGCCGGACGGCTCGCTGAAGCGCGCCACGGTGGCGGCTGCCGTCGCCTCGGTCCCGTCGCTGGGCTACACCTCGGTGCGCCTCTCGCCGGCACGGCCGGCCACCACCGGCGGCCATGCGGTCGGATCGATGCCTACCGAGCTGCTGAGCCCCCACTACCGCGTCCGCCTGGCGCCCGGCGGCATCCGCGAGGTGGTGGACCTCGGCACAGGCAAGAGCCTGTTCGACACGCGCAAGTGGCTGGCGGGCGAGCTCTTCACCATGCAGTCCGAGGGTAACGGAGCCGGTGAGTTCGACAAGGTGCAGCAGCCCACCATGGAGCAGTTCGACCGCGCCTCGACGCACCGCCCGGTCTGGCGCGTTGTGGCGGACGGTCCGCTCTTCACGGCGGTTGAGTGGGACATGCCCCGTAGCGCAGAGCAGCTGCGCCACGCCTCCTTCAGCCAGAGGTTGACGCTCTACAAGGCCCTGAAGCGCATCGACCTGGAGACGCGCATCCGGGGCTGGGACGGCACCCCGTACCGCGAGTTTCGGCTGGCCTTTCCGACGCCCGCCCGGCGCGCCCGCGTCGCCTACCACGTGCCCATGGGGGTCTGCGAGGTGGGCAAGGGCGAGATTGCCGGAGCCGCGGGCGAGCGCTACACGCAGCCCTGCGCCGAGGTGCGCCCGCGCGATGTGCAGGAGTGGATCGCCGCGTTCGGCGACGGTTCCAGTGTGGCGCTGACGAGCGACGTGGCCGTCTGGGACTGGGCCGACCCCACGCCGAACCCGGCCGCCGGCGCCCTCCTGCAGCCCATCTTGCTCGCCTCGCGCCGGAGCTGCCATGGCCTGGGCAACTGGTACCTGCAGCCGGGCGACCACAGCTTCCGGTTCAGCATCACCTCGGCGGCCGGCGATTGGCGAGCCACTCGACGCGCCGCGTCCGATGCCGGGGCCCCGTTCGTGTCCGCCGCCGCTCAAGGCCGCCGCGGCGACCTGCCGCCGGAGATGAGCCTCTGCTCGGCCTCGGGCCGAAACGTCGATATTACCGCCGTGAAGCGCGCCGAGGAGGGCTCGGACCTGGCGGTGCGGCTCTGCGAGATGGAAGGCGTCGGCGGCACGGTCCGGCTGGAGCTGTCCGAGCCCGTCTCCGAGGCCCGCTCCGCCAACCTGATCGAGTACCCGGGCGGCCCGTTACGCCACGCGGCAGCCTGCGTCGAAGCGCCCGTGGGCGCCTATGCTATCGAGACCCTCTTGGTGCGGCCGCGCAAACCGGCCGCGCCCCGTCGAACGCCCTAGGAGAAGAACCAATGCCGCAGGACATGGAAGCCCTCTACCAGACCCGCCTGGCTCGCTATACCACGGCTATGCGCAACGAGATGCCGGACATGGCGCCCATCCGACCCTTCGTGGCCGAGTTCACCGCGGCCTACTGCGGCATGACCTGCCAGGAGGTCACGCACGACTACCGCAAGGCCTTCACGGCGGCGCGCCGATGCGCGGCGGAGTTCGACTGGGACGCCGTGGTATCGAACATGGTCTATGTCTGGACCGGCCTCACCGAGGCCATCGGCCTCCGATACTATGGCGTCCCCGGCATCGACGTGCCCGCGAACACAGGCTTCCAGTACCGCGAGCCCGGCGAGGAAGGCGCCCACATGAAGGCCGACGAGTATGACGCCCTCATCGCCGACCCCACGGGCTTCCTCTACAACGTCTGGCTTCCCCGCGTGACGCGCTCGGTGGCCGGACCCGGATCGCCGTCATCCACCGCCGGGACGCTGGCCCTCGTGAAGGGTTCCATGGCGATGATGCAGTACTTCACCGCCTTCGGCGACCAGAACGCCGCGCTACGCTCCGAGAGCGGCACGGTGAGCGCCATCGCCGGCATCCTCAAGGCGCCGCTGGATATCCTGGGCGACAAGCTCCGCGGCTACATGGGCCTCACCATGGACCTGCTGACCCAGCCGGAGAAGGTTCGGCGCGCCTGCGAAGCGTTGGCGCCGCACCTGCTCGCGGTGGCCGTCGGCAGCGCCGACCCGACCAAGCAGACGCCCGTGGGCTTCTGGATGCACCGCGGCTGTGTGCCCTTCGTCACGCCGCAGCAGTTCGAGACCGTCTACTGGCCCACGCTCAAGCCCATCATCGAGGAGCTATGGGCGCGTGGCATCCAGACCCTCTTCTATGCCGAGGGCAAGTGGGACCACCATCTGGCGCGCTTCCGCGAACTGCCGGCCGGCAGCCTCGTCATGCACGTCGACCAGAGCGACATCTTCGCCGTCCACCGCGCCGTGGGCGACCGCTTCTGCCTCAGCGGCGGCATCCCGAACGTGCTGCTCAGCTATGGGAAGCCCGAGGAGGTCCACGAGTTCACTCGCAAGGTACTGGCCGAGGTCGGTGCCGACGGAGGCTATATCGTCGATGCCGGCGCCATCATGCAGAACGACACGCGCACGGAGAACCTGCGGGCCATGACGCAGGCCGCCCGCGACTTCGGCGGCTACTCGCGGGGCCACTCGCGCCTGCAGCCTTCGAAGCCCTCCGGCATGGAGCCCGGCTCGGCCATTGGCCGCCTGCCCGCGCCGAGCCTGGCCCCCGGCCTCTGCGCCGACTATGCCGCGGCCACCGTGGGCCGGGAGCCGACGCAAGGTGATGCGGACCTGGATCGGGCCATCTGGTCGGATGTCGAGGGATTGGCCTACACGTTCATCTGGCAAGTGCTGCTCTCGTTCTGAGGCCTGCTCTCCCGGGCCGCCGCTGGGCCCGTCAGGTAGACTCTCAGGCCGGCGGGCGTCGGGTTGGGTAGCGGCGGCGCGGGGAAGGGTGGTATCAGGGCATGGTGCGCGTAGCGGTGGTGGGTCTCGGTCCAATCGGCAACAGGCATTCGGACATGTACCGGCTGTCGCCCCTTGCCGAGCTGGTGGGTGTCTGTGATAGGCTGCAGGATCGGCGCGAGGCGGGCGCCCGGCGGCTCGGCGTGCCCGGCTTCGCCTCGGTGGAGGAGATGTGCTCCGCGCTGGCGCCGGACATCGTCAGCGTCGCTACCGGCGGAGTTGAGTACGGGAGCGACCACTTCGAGCCCACCATGCAGGCCCTGGAGGCCGGCTGCCACGTCCTCTGTGAGAAGCCGATTTGCAACACCATCCCGGAGGCCGAACAGATGGTGCGCCGCGCCCGAGAGCTTCGGCGTTGCTTCGGTGTCGATATGAACCACCGGTTCACGCCGGCGGCGCGCGTGGCCAAGCGATGGCAGGACGAGGGCCGGCTGGGCCACCTGCTTTTCGTGAACATGGCGATGTGGATCTACAACCCAACGGAGAGCTCGCCCTACTTCCAGCTGAAGGCCCTGCATCCTCATACGGTGGACATCATGCGTTACTTCTGCGGGGACGTCGAGGCGGTGCAGTGCTTCGCTACCAAGGCGCCCGGCCGTTCGCTCTGGTCTACCGCGCAGTTCAACATGCGGTTCGTGAACGGGGCCGTGGGCTCCCTGACCGGCAGCTACGACATCCAGCGCGGCCATCCCATGGAACGGTGCGAGGTCGCAGGTACCGCGGGGCGCCTGGTGATTGATGACATGTACCGGGAGGCCACCCTCTACCCGGCGGGCGACATGGAGAAGCGGGTGTACACTAATCCGGTATTCGGCGGGATGGAGAGCTTTGTGGATACGTTCCGCAACCGCCTTCACCGGTTTGTGGAGCAGGTGGACGAGGGCGCCGATCCCGATGAGATCGACGGTAGCGGCGCCGACGGCCTGGCGGCCCAGAGGGTGCTCGCCGCCGCCATCGAATCGCTTGATACCGAGCGTGTGGTCCGGGTCGCCTGACCCGGGGACGCCCGCTGTCGTGCCGCCCTGGAGGAGACGCTGCATATGGGACTCTGGCCCTTCAACCGCAATCGCAGGAAGCTGCCCTTTGAGGACCTGGGTGCATTAGGCGCGGACGCCGCGAACCCGGGCGGGCCCGGCAGGAGGGCCAAGTCCGGGGCAAGGGCCGACGACGTCGAGCTCACCACATGGGACCATCCCGAACGGGCCCAGCGCCTACGGGCTTTCATCGCCCTCTGGTTCGTGGTAGCCGCCGCCGTCACGGGGTACTTCCTCTACCAGCGTGCCCTTGAACTGGCGGACCCCAACCGCAACCTGACCAACGTCCTGGGCTCCGTCGGCGGCCAGACCAGCGCAGTGCTGCGCGACGCGGACGTCATCAAGATCCTTAACACCAAGTACAAGCTCCAGCCGCGGTTCCTCTCCGCGCTCTCGCTGCCGATGGTCGAGACACCGCCGTCGGGCCAGGACTTCCTCTGGCCGTCGAACCCCTATGGCGTGGCCATCTACAGGCGCGGGGTCAAGCGGCCGATGGTGGCGTCGCAGGTGCTCTTCACGTCGCCACTGGTGGTCTTCTCGCGCCCCGAGGTCACGCAGGCGCTCTACGCGCGGGGAATGGTGGGTGTCGGCAGCGGGGGCAACTACCGCGTCGATATGCGTGCCCTCGCGAACCTGATCGCCGGCAACCGGCCGTGGAGCGATCTGGGCGTCAGCCGGTACCGCGGCCCGATCTCGCTGGGCACCACCCTGCCCGACCAGACGAACCTCGGAATGATCCACGCCGGGCTCTGTGCGAACATCCTGCTGGGCGGCCGTGTGAAGACCACCGCTGACGTGGGGGCTGTGAAGTCACGTCTCCGCCTGGTTTTCCAGGGAGGCAACCTGATCGGCGAGAACTCCGAGGACACGGTCCCGGACTTCATGACGGCGCGGAACGTGCGGCAGCCACTGATGATGGGGTATGAGAGCGAGGCGCTCGACTTCAAGCTGTCGCTTCAGCGGCTGCCCCAGCCAAATGCCAGGATCGGCGACGTGCTGTACCCGAACCCCACGGTCTGGCGTACGCACCCCTTCATTGCGATCAACCTGCGGGGCAAGAAGCTGATGGAGGCCCTGGCGGACCCGGCGATCCGCGATATCGCCTGGGAGCGTTACGGCTTGCGGCCGGTCTCCGGGACCAGCAACGCCTCTGTGATCACCGCCATGCATGTTCCGAGCCAGATCGACGGGATCATCGCGCTACCTGATATCAGCATCGTGGGCGCCCTTCTGGAAGGCCTGTAGCCCAGAACTGAGGGGCTCGCCCCTTCGGCATGTCGCCTGGGAGCGGGCCCCTATCGCATGATGCCTGCCGGACCGGCCTATGGCTTACAGGCTACGGCGTACCTGGAAGGCATGCGTCGTCGTGCCGCCCATGCCGGGCATGTCGAGCGTGTTCTTACCGGAGAAGGCATAGCCCACATCCCAACCGTGGGTCTTCACGCCGACCCCGCCCGTCAGCTTGCCCTCGTAGGCGCCCATTCGGAGCGCGACGACGCCGAGGCGACGCTCAAGGCCGACCATGGTGCCGCGGCGGGCCGTCTTGGTGCCGGCGCCCACGATGGCGATGTCCTCATGGTCGATGAGGAGCGTGGTGTTCTCGTTCTCCCAGAGGGCCAGTCCGACGCGGATCGCCGTTGAGTGGAACAGGTTGACGTTGTCGGCCAGGCCGAGGGCCGTGGCGCGCTGCACGACGCGCTCCATGTAGTTGTCGTACGTCGCGCCGATGCTGGAGTTGGCCGACAGCTTGTAGGTCAGTCCGATGCGGCCGCCGGGCACCTTCGGGCGGCTGCTCAACTCGGTCACCGTGCCGAGGCCGGTGGCGCTGAACTTGGACTGCGTGCTCAGGTACGCCGTACCCACGCCGACCGCCAACCGGTTGTTGACGCGCCACGCGTACTCGATAGAGACATCATCCTCGCTGGCCTCAAGGTTCAGCGGTGTCGACCCAACGCGCATGGTGCCTTTGGCCTTGGCGATGGTCCCGACGACTTTGAACCGCTGGTTCGTGCCGATGGTGCCGCCCATACCCACGAAGTACCTGTTGACATCGGGGAGCGACTCGAACGGCGAGACGGTGTAGTGCCCCTCGACCGCGTAGCCGGGAAGGCTGACCAGGGCGGCGGGGTTGGCATGCCACGTGTCGCGGTCATCGCCGACGCACGCGTTGCCCAGCGCCATGTGTCGGATGTCGACGACGCCGGACGAGCCCCACGGATGGAGTGCCGCATAGTTCTCCGACGGAATGGGGAGGCCGGGTGGGACGGAGGCTCCGGAAACTCCGGGCAGGAGCGCCGCTGCCACCAGCGACATGGCCCACGGTACTCGGGTACGGCTGCGCATGGGTGTTTCGCCTTTCCAAGTAGGGTGCTTGTGTTGCCCGCCGGCTCTCGGAGCCGACACCGGCGCCGTCCAGCGTGCGCACCGTCCGGCATTATATCTGCTGGAGGGTCACCGTGCTACTGCTGCGTTCGCCGTCGGGGCGAGGCGCCGTCGAGTGCGCGCAGCAGGGCCCTTCGTGAGGCCAGCAAAGCCTCCGGCTTGCGGCTCCAATCGAACCAGGTCGTCGCCACCGGAGCGCAGAGCGACCGCGCGCGCTGCTTACCCAGGCGGCGCTCGGCCATGGCGAGGAGGTCGTAGTCCTGGGTGCCGTCGCGGATCGCCTTGAGCCGCAGCGACTGGGCCGGCGACTTCATGCCGACATCGATGCCAGGGTAGAGCAGCATGCCCTCGCCATTGAAGAAGAGGTAGCTGATCGGGTTGAGCCATGGGTCCTCGGTATGGCTCCACTCGACGGCGCACCAGTAGAGCAGGCCCGTGCACCCCTCAGCCCAGCTCTGCCAAAGCGCCACGCGGTAGTTCAGCAGCGGATGGTCCAGCAACCAGAACGGCGTCGGCCGCGCGCCCTGCGCCAGCGCGGTATAGCTCCAGACCTGCTTGCCCCTGGCGATCTGCTCGGCGATGGGCGCCGGATCCCACTCTGCCCAGAGCGGGCACCAGATGTCGACGTTCGGCTCAAGGCTGCCCCATTCGGGCTTCTCTGGCCTCGGCTGCTCCGTCAGCAGCAGCCTGACCCTCGGGTCGGCGCGGCGCAGGATCTTCGAGACGGCGCGGACCCGGTCATAGTCGGACCTGCTCGCAGGCTCATCGACAGGGTAGGCATAGGCCTGGTCGGCCCAGCCATTCTGCTGCAGCATCGCCATGTAGGCCCGCACGAACCGGACTGAACGCTCCTGGCCGGCGCCCCACGGGTCGGGGCCGGGGATCGGAAGCTGCATGGCGCTGCCGGGCAGGATGCCCATGAAATCCCGCACGGCGTCTGCGGCGGCCTCAGCCCTGGCGGTTCCGTCCGCTGCGGCTCCGCAATAGGAGTCGACGGGCCGGTTCGGGGCGAGCCGGTTGTGCATCAGCACCCGCTCGCAGAGGCGCTCAATATCCCGCGACGCCGGAGTGTACCGCTTGATACCGGCATAGAGGCTGGCCCGCGCCATGGACCCGAAGTCGCTCTGGATGGTCGGGCCGTCGGGTAGCCGGACAGGGAAGACCTCCACCTCAAACTCCGACCGCAGGGGAGCGGCGTCGCGCAGGCTTACGGTCACCGCACCCCTGTAGAGCCCGGCAGGCGCCTGTGGAGGCGTCTTCAGCTCGACGTAGAAGATAGCCCTGGCGCCCTCGCGCACCGGCGCGGGCAGTGCGTGGAACCGCGTGGCCCCGGGGCTTCGTTCCTGTGGTGTGATAGCGGTCGGGATCAGCGCGTCCGGCCAGGGCCCGGGCTTGTACGGCGACCTCGGCGAGGGCTTACTCACGGTGATCCAGTGCTCGCGGTAGCAGGCCGGCTCGCCCAGCCCGGCGCCGCCCGGGCCGACGGGCGCATCGACGCTTACTCCGGTGACGACGATCGGTCCGCCACGGGCATCAACCACCGCCTGCAGGGCTACCCACTCGGCCTGCCCGGCGGCAAACCGGGCGCAGTGCGGCGCAGGGGAGGCGTCTCCGGGGATCGGACGGTAGAGTGCGTGCGTCACCGTGAGGCGGGGATGCGGAGCGCCGCAGCCGAGGCCGCCCAACAGGAAGAAGGCGGCCAACGGTGCGAGATAACGCCACATGGGGTGACCTCCGGCGCCGGCGCTCCCGTCGCCTGGGGCGCGGGGCGCCGGAGGCATGGGGCGTCAGCCTGCCGCAGCAGGGGGCTCGGCCGCGAAGACCACGTTGTGGTGCTTGTCCGCGATCTTGCCCAGGTGGGCGGCGGAGAGGACGCAGTAGTCGCCGTCCGTGCTCACCACGTAGTAGGTCGCTCCGCCCCTTTGCGCCAGGGTGAGTGCGATCTGTCGCGCTTCGTCGAGGGAATACCGCTCCATTGCAGCTCCTCCTGCGTGGATTGTGCGGTGCTACACTGCACCGTGTGATCATGCTACACCCGTGCGCGCCTGCTGTCAAGCGGCGCGAAGGCTAGCCGGGCCAACGTGTGCTATACTGACACCCACTGAGTATCGGAGGTCGGCAGAGTGAAGAGAACCTACCAGCCCAAGAACCGGCGCCACAAGCGGGTGCACGGGTTCCGGCAGCGGATGCATACCAAGGATGGCCGCAACGTGCTGCGCGCGCGCCGCCTTAAGGGCCGCGAGCGGCTCACCGTCTAGAGCCACGGAAGCAGGCCGGTGCTGCCGCGTGAGCAGCGGCTTCTGCTCCAACGGGATTTTGCCAACGCTTACGCCAGACGCAGGTCCTTCGCGTTGCCTCTCGCCGTGTTGTACGTTCGAGGCGGCCGCGAGGGGCCTTCGCGTTTTGGCTTTGTCGCGGGTAAGAAGGTGGGCAAGGCAGCCTGCCGCAACCGGGCAAGGCGCCGGTTGCGAGAGGCTTGCCGGGCGTTGCTTCCATCGGTCAAGCAGGGCTTTGACTTTGTCGTCGTGGCCCGGTCCGGGTCGGCAGGAGCCACGTACTGGCAACTGCTTGCGGCGCTGGACCAGCTCCTGGGCATGGCGCACGCGAAAACCGAAGCCCCTCGCGAACCGTAGGCTAGGTTATGTGTATGCGGTCAGCCGCCCTGTGGCTCATACGTCTCTATCAACGGAGCGCACGGTGGCGTCCCCCGGTCTGCCGGTTCACCCCCACCTGTTCCGAGTATGCGGCTCAGGCCATTGAGCGCTACGGCCTCCTCAAGGGGATAGCCCTTGGGCTCTGGCGCATTCTACGATGTAATCCGTTCCATTCCGGCGGCGATGATCCTGTGCGTTAGCGCGGGCCTGACGCCGCCTTTGCCTCTCTGGAGCATAGAAGCCTCATGATCCTGGCATCTTGCCGGACGATCGCCCAGATCGCCGCGCTCTGCGCTGCGGTGGCCTTCTCCTCCCTGGCTGTGGCCCAGCAGCCCGGCCAGGCGAACCTCGATGCACAGCTCACCGAGCTGGACCGTGTCATCGAGGCGAACAAGGGCAAGAACCTTCAGAGAACCACCGAGGCGATGTTCGAGCGCGCCGGGATTCTGGAGAAGCAGAACGCCAAGGAGGATGTCCGGCAAACCTACGACGGCATCGTCCGTGAGAACCGGGGCAAGGACAACGAGCAGGCCGCCGAGGCCCTCTATCGTCAGGGCGCCTTCATCCTGGAGGCCAAGGGCGAGACCGAGACCGGCAGGCGAGCCGCCATGGACGCTGCCCACACCACGTGGGTCCAGCTCCGGAATGACTACCCGGACACGCTGGCCGGGCGCAAGCTCCTCTCGCCCAGCGCCGAGTTCCCGGACGGCGCGATGAAGCACGTTGAGAACCTGATCGACCGCCGCAACAGCGCCGACTGGAAGTATCAGGTCATGGACAGCCTCGTGAAGCTGACGGGCAAGAACCCGTCCTACAGCTACGCGCTGGCCCTGATCCTGCTGGCCGTCATGGTGAAGGTCCTCCTCCTTCCGCTGACGAAGAAGCAGTACGCCTCCATGCGCGAGATGCAGCGCATGCAGCCGCTGATCAAAGAGCTCCAGAAGAAGTACAAGCAGCAGGAGCTGAGCCAGAAGACGATGGAGCTGTACAAGGAGCACGGCGTCAACCCGTTCGGCGGGTGCCTGCCGGCTGTCGTGCAGATCCCGTTCCTGATCGTGATCTTCAACGCCATCCGCGAGTACGAGATCGCGTTCGGCGCAGGGCACTTCCTCTGGATCGGCAGCAAGCTCGCCACGCCGGACATCGCCGTGATGGGCTACCAGATCGTCGGCGCGAACCTGGGCAGGCCGGACATCATCCTGCTGGCCCTGTACGCCGTCACGAACTGGGTCACGATGAAGATGACACCGGCCAGCGACCCGCAGCAGCAGCAGCAGCAGAACACCATGGCGCTGATGACCTCAGTCCTCTTCTTTGTGATGTTCATCCAGTACAAATGGTCCTCGGCCTTCGTGCTCTACTGGTTCGCGCTGAACCTGCTCTCGATCTACCAGCAGTACGAGTACATCTACAAGCCGCACAAGGCGCGCCAGAGCGCCGAAGCCGCCGGCGGAGCGCTGGCTGCGGCGGCCGGATCGGGCGTCGTGATCGAGTCCGATGCCGTATCGTCGGGCACGTCTGCCGAGAGGCCGCGCGTTCGACCCCGCCGGAAGAAGCGATGATCGCAGCCCGGAACCCAAGGAGAAGCAACCCATGAGCGCCGTTTCGCACGACGTCGACTTCAGTGCGTATGCCGCCCCGCTGGAGGCGGTGGTGGCAGAACTGGACCAGATACTCAAGGTCGCCGAACTCGACCTTGAGCCTGTAGCCAGAGCCTGGAACGAACCGCACCTCGAAGTGGAGCTGGTGGGTCCCGATGCAGCCGGCACCTTCGGCCGCAGCGGGAAGTACCTGGATGCGCTGCAGTACGTGGCCAACCTGGTGGTCGTTCGCCGCGTCGGACCCGGCGTCCGCATCATCGTGGACGCCTGCGGCTACCGCGAGCAGCGCGCAGCCACGCTGACGCAGTTGGCGCTGGAGTTCGCAGCACAGGTGAAGGAGCGGCAGGAGGAGTGTGAGCTGGACCCGCTACCCCCGCATGAGCGGCGCATCGTACACCAGGCCATCTCCGACGATCCGGGGATCCGGACCTACAGCGAAGGGGAAGAGCCCGACCGGCGGCTGATCATCGCCCCCCGGTAGCGGCGAGCGCGCAGTCCTCACACAAAAAGTACGCCCACCTCCGTTGCGGAGGTGGGCGTCCACCAATCGGTGGCATTCCTTGAAAAGGAGGACATGCGCTACTGGACCTTACGGGGCCCGCCCCGGCAGTGTTCCGTCATGCTAAAGAATCCCCGCGATTTGGCGATGCATGCCTCCGACCGCCGCCCATGCTGGAGGTGACGCCTTGGCTTTCCTCCCAAACTCAGAGCGCTGTTTCGTTTGTGGCAACGGCAACCCCTGCGGCCTCCATGTCCGTTTCGAGACCGACGGCGAGACCGTCTGGACCACCCTCCGGGTCACGGAGGCGCACATGGGCTACCGCGGCATCGTGCATGGCGGCGTCCTGACCGCCCTGCTCGACGAGACCATGGGCTGGGCTCCCGCCGTGGTGATGAAGCGGCTGGTGATGGCCGTGGAGCTGAACCTCGAGCTCCGACGGTCCGTGCCAGTCGGCGAGGAGATCACCGTGCGCGGATGGGTGACCGACGCCAGCCGCCGCATCTGGGAGGGCGCCGGGGAGATCCGCGGAGCCGACGGAACGCTCTACGTGCGCGGCAAGGGCCGCTTCTCTCCCCTGAAGCCCGATCAGGCCGCCAAGGTGCTGGATTACCTGCAGTTCCAGGACGACACCCTTCCGCCGTCCGCACTCGCGCCGGAGCCGCTGTAACGATGCCCGCCCGGCGCGACGACCTCTATGCGGGCTCCCTCTTCGATGACCCGCGCGACGCCGCGGACGACGGCGCCGCCCCCGAGGCCGCCCGCATCCTCTTCGGCGCCGATGAGACCCGCAGGATCGTGGCCGCCGAGGCCGACGACGAGGGTCTCACCCTCTGGCGCCGTATGGGCGACGACCGCGTGGTGGTGGAGCGCGTCCCCAGCCGCCCCTGGCTCCTCCTTGCCGAGCCCGCGCCGGGCATGGCCGTGACGCGCGAACTGGAGGGCGGCCACTTCCGGTTGCTCTGCGAGTTCCCCTCACGCGAAGCCCAGCGCGTGGCGCGGCTCTACCTCCGCGACAGGCAGGTCGAGCACTCCGCGTACGTCAGCCCCACCAAGGCCGCCCTGGTCGCCACGGGCCGCACGCTCTTCAAGGGCATGGCCATGGCGGAAGTTCGGCGGATGCAGGTCGATATCGAGACGCAGGGACTTCTGGGGGATGCTCCAGACGCGCGCGTCCTCTGCATCGCCGTGGGCGACAACCGCGGCCTCGAGGATGTGCTCGTGGGCGACGAGCCGGAGATCCTCGCGCGGCTCGCGGCGCTGGTGGCCGAGCGCGATCCGGACGTGATCGAGGGGCACAACCTCCTCGGCTTCGACATCCCCTTCCTGCTGGCCCGCGCCCGCGCACATCGCGTGCGGCTCGCGTTGGGGCGCGACGGCTCCGAGCCCGTGCCCGGCATGGAGCGCAACCTGGCGCTGGGCGGCGCCTCGCGGCCCTTCCGGCCCATCTACGTCCATGGCCGTCATCTGGTCGATACCTACCTGGCGGTCCAGCAGTTCGACGCCGCCCGAGGCGAGCTGGCCGGCTACGGGCTCAAGCAGGTGGCGCGCGCGTACGGCATCGCCGAGCCCAACCGCATCGAGCTGGACCGCGCCGTGCTGGCTGAGACCTACAGCACCGATCCTGCCCGTGTACTGGAGTACGCCGCCCAGGACATCCGGGAGACGCAGCGGCTGGCCGAGCTGACCCTGGCAACGCAGTTCTACCAGGCGCAGATGGTCCCGGACACGTATGCGGCGGTCGCCGTGACGGGCAGCGGAGAGAAGATCAACGCCATCTTCGTTCGCGCCTACCTCAGCGCCGGCCGGGGCCTGCCGCAGAGCCGTGGCGCGACGGACAACCTGGGCGGCTATGTGGAGACGCGCATCACCGGCGTCGTGCAGCGCGTGGTCAAGGCCGACGTGGAGAGCCTCTACCCGAGCCTGATGCTGAAGCACGGCATCCACCCGGAGACCGACTGCCTGGGCGTCTTCCTGCCCGCATTGGCCGAGTTGACGCGCCGCCGCCTGGAGGCGAAGGCCCGTGTCAAGAGCTGTCCCGAGGGTGAGCGCCACTACTGGGACGGCCTGCAGGGCTCGTTCAAGGTGCTGATCAACTCCTTCTACGGCTACCTGGGAGCGCCGACGTTCTACTTCAACGATCCTGTGCAGGCGGGCAACGTGACCCGGCTGGGCCGCGAGCTGGTGCTGCAGGTCGCCGGTCAACTGGACGCGGACGGCGCTCAGATCATCGAGATCGATACCGACGGCGTCTACTTCGTGCCGCCTCCGGAGATTGAGGGCGAGGAGGCAGAGCGCGCCTACGTGGGCCGTCTGGACGATGCCCTGCCCGAGGGCATCCGGCTGGCCTTCGACGGACGGTACCGGGCGATGGTCTCGCTGAAGCCGAAGAACTACGTGCTGCAGGGCTACGACGGCAAACGGACGCTCAAGGGCGCCTCGCTCCGCTCACGGGCCGACGAGCCCTTCGGCCGCGAGTTCCTGGAGAGGTCCATCGACCTGCTGATCGAGGGCGACACGGCGGGGTTCGCGGCGCTCTACGACGCCACGGCGGCGAGGCTGCGCGACCACCAGGTGCCCATCGAGCAACTGGCCCGTCGTGAGCGCATCACGGGCAAGACCTTCAGTAGCTCCGCCAAGCAACGCACGGCGGCGCTGGCTCAGGGCGTGGCGGTGGGCGAGTACGTCTACGTCTACGAGCGGGCGGACGGCAAGCTGGGCCTGATGGAGGAGTTTACGCCCGGCTCCGAGAGCCCGCCGGCCTACATGGAGAAGCTCCACAAGTTCGCGTGCAGGCTCCGCGAGGCCGTAGGACCGGGGTTCGATGACCTGATCCCGCGCCCGAGCCGCGCCGGGATCGTGCGGCAGGCCCGGCTGGACCTGTTCGGGGACGACTAGCCGCTCAGAGCGTGGGCTGCACCGCCCCGATGATCTCCTGGACCGACGTTGCGCCTGTCTGGCTCAGGTACCGCTCGATCCCGTCGACGATCTCCACGGCCGCCATGGGGTTGATGAAGTTGGCCGTGCCGATGGCTACCGCGGACGCTCCCGCCAGCATGAACTCCACCGCGTCGGTGGCGTTCATGATGCCGCCCATGCCCAGGATCGGCGCCTTCACGGCCTGCGCCACGCGCCAGACGGCCAGGAGGGCCAGCGGCTTGATGCAGGGCCCTGAGAGGCCGGCCTGCCGGTTGGCAATCTTGAACCGGCGTGTGCGTGCGTCGATGGCGGTTCCAACGTAGGTGTTCACCAGCGAGAGCGCATCGGCGCCGGCGTCCACGGCGGACCGCGCGATGTCGGCGATCCGCGTGACGTTGGGCGTGAGCTTGGCGATCATCGGTAGCGAGGTCGCCGCGCGTACCGCACCGATGACCTGCGCCGTCAGCGCCGGGTCCACGCCGAACTCCAGCCCGCCGCAGGCCTGGTTCGGGCAGGAGATATTGACCTCCAGCGCCGCGACGCCCGGTTGGCCGTCCAGCCGCTGGGCCAGGGTGACGAAATCCTCGATCCGGTCCGCCGCGATGTTCACAATGATCGCCGTGTCGAACTGCCGCAGGTAGGGCAGCTTCTCGGCCAGGAACGCCTCCAGACCGGGGTTCTGCAGGCCGATGGCGTTCAGCATTCCCGAGGCTGTCTCGGTCGTGCGGGGCATGGCGTTGCCGCGCCGGGGCAGCACCGTGACGGCCTTGGTGGTGAGGCCGCCCAGACGGCCCAGGTCGTAGAAGTCGGCCCACTCGGACCCGAATCCGAAGGTGCCCGACGCGGTGACCACCGGGTTCTTCAGCCGAAGCGGACCGAGGCTGGTGGTCAGGTCAGGCATGGTCGGCTCCCAGCAGGCCGTAGAGCTCGGGGCGGCGGTCGCCCACGGAGTCCTGTTCCCACTCGCCGGGTTCGATGACGATGCGCTTCCGGCGGGCCTCGGCGGGGTCGATCTGGGCGAGGAGGATGGTCTCCGACACGCCGTCGGCCTCGGCCAGCGCCTTGCCCACGGCGTCCACGATCTGGCTCCGGCCGATGAAGCGCCGTCCGCGCTCCACGCCCACCCGGTCGGCCGCCACGACGAAGACGCGGTTCTCACGGGCCCGTGCGCGCAGCACGAAGTCCGGGGTGCTCTCGGCGCCCTCGGGCCAGTTCGTGGGCACGGCCAGCACGTCCATGCCCCGCAGCGCCAGCACGCGGGCAGGCTCCGGGAAGCGGACATCGTAGCAGATGAGGCAACCCAGGGAGCCCCAGGGCGCGTCGAAGACCGGTAGCCGGTCGCCCTTGCCCAGGAAGCGGTCCACGCCCAGCGTCGGCAGGTGCGTCTTACGGTACGTCGCGACCTCACCGGACGGCATGGCGATGCAGGCCGAGTTATAGATATGGCCGCCCGGCGCGGCCTCGAGATAGCCCAGTACGCCCGTCACGCCCAGTTCAGCGCAGCGCCGGGCGAAGGCCTGCAGCGGTTCTGCCTCCAGCGGCAGGGCGTGGGGCATGGCCTCATCCCGCGAGGCGAAGCAGTAGCCGGAGAGCGCGGCCTCGGGCAGCACGATGAGCTCGGCGCCGGCGTCGGCAGCCTGCCGCAGCCATACCAGGGCGCGCTCGGCGTTGCCGCCCACGTCGCCGATCCGCACGTCCATCTGGACCGCGGCCACCGTAATCGCGCTCACCAGATCACCTCCGAGGCGTCGAAGATCGGTCCTTCGTGGCAGGAGCGCACCAACGTGTAGCCCTCCGGCTCCGCCTCGTTGCGCAGCTTGATGACGCATCCCATACAGACGCCCAGGCCGCAGGGCATGACGGTCTCCAGCGAGACGCGGCAGGGAACGCCCGCCTCCACGCAGAGCGAGCCCACGGCCTTGAGCATGGGCGTGGGACCGCAGGCGTAGACCGAGCACGGACCGGCGGCGGCGATCTGGTCGCGCAACTCGTCTGTCACCGTGCCTTGCCGCCCGGAGGAGCCGTCGTCGGTGGTCTCGCGCAGGCCGATGCCGAGGCGCTCAAACTCGCGGCTCGCTACGAGCAGGTCGCGGCTTCGTGCGCCGTTGATGACGCAGATCGCCGCTGGATCGTGGCCCGCGGCGACCATCTCTCGCGCCAGGAAGTAGAGCGGCGGAGCACCCACGCCTCCGGCCACCAGCAGGTGCAAGACGTTGGGACTCGGGTCCGGCTCAAAGCTGTTGCCCAGCGGGCCCACCAGCGACAGCTGCGCTCCCACCCGCAGGGCGCTCATGCCGATGGTGAACGCGCCTCGCGCCACGTAGACGATGCCCAGCGTGCCGGCGTCGGGGTCAGTGTGGAAGACCGAGAAGGGCCTGCGCATGGTCGGACCGACGGGGCCGCCGTAGAGGGCCTGGACGAACTGCCCGGGTCGCGCGTCGTGGGCGATGGCCGGGGCCAGCACCGTCATTTCGAACTGCGCGTCGCCGAGGTCTCGGTGGGACAGGATGGAGCCGGTAAGGGAGTGCCGCATAGCGGGTAAAGAGTACCAGATGGTATGCTTCGGCCACCCGCCCAAGGCGGTGGCGGCGCGGTTGGCGCGCTTGCGCGGAGGTGAGACGATGCATCTTGGACGCATGGTTTGGCTAGCGGCGGTCCTGACGGCGACCGGCTCGGGCGCCGTGGCGCAGGGCACGAGCGCCGATCCCTACGCGGGCGAGACGAAGGTCCAGCGCGACCTTCGCATGAAGTGGTGGCGCGAGGCCCGGTTCGGCATGTTCATTCACTGGGGCGTCTACTCGGTGCCCGCCGGCGTCTACCAGGGCAAGCCCGTGGGCGGGATCGGCGAGTGGATCATGAACAGCGCGAAGATCCCGGTTGCCGAGTACAAGACCTTCGCCCGTGAGTTCAACCCGGTGAAGTACGATGCCGACCGATGGGTCTCGCTGGCCAAGCGCGCGGGCATGAAGTACATCATCATCACCAGCAAGCACCACGACGGCTTCGCCATGTTCGACACCAAGGCGTCGGACTGGAGCATCACCAAGGCCTCGCCGTTCGGCCGCGACCCGCTGAAGGAGCTGGCCGCCGCGTGCCGCAAACACGGCCTGAAGCTGGGCTTCTACTACTCGCAGGCGCAAGACTGGACCAACCCCGGCGGCGCTGCCATCGGCGGCCAGTGGGACCCGGCCCAGAAGGGCGATATGACGGCGTACATCCGCCGCGTGGCCGCCCCGCAGGTGCGGGAGCTACTCACCAACTACGGCAGAATCGCCGTCTTCTGGTGGGACACGCCCGCGGACATGACCCGCGAACGCGCCGACATGCTGGCCCCGCTGCTCCGCCTGCAGCCCGGCATCATCCACAACAACCGCCTGGGCGTCTACCCCGGCGACTCCGAGACCCCCGAGCAGTTCGTGCCCGCCACGGGTTATCCCGGCCGCGACTGGGAGACCTGCATGACGATGAACGACACGTGGGGCTTCAAGAGCACCGACCACGAGTGGAAATCGCCGGAGACGTTGATCCGAACGCTGGTCGATATCGCCTCCAAGGGCGGCAACTTCCTGCTGAACGTCGGCCCCACAAGCCTCGGCGAGATACCCCAGCCCTCGGTTGAGCGGCTCGAGCGCGTGGGCCAGTGGATGAAGGTGAACTCCCAGGCCATCTACGGCGCCCAGGCCAGCCCGTTCAAGCGGCTGCCGTGGGGGCGCTGCACCGTGAAGCCCGACAAGGCCGGCGCGACCCTCTACCTCCACGTCTTCGACTGGCCCAAGGACGGGCTCCTCCGGGTGCCGGGCCTCCGCGCCAGGGTCCAGGGCGCCCGTCTCCTCGCCACCGGGGCTACTGTGAAGTCTGCAGGCGACGATGAGGGCCTGCTGCTCACGCTCCCCACGCTTCCTCCCGATGCGCTGAGCACCACCATCGCCCTTCGGGTGGCGGGGCCGTTCAAGGTCGATGAGCCACTCATCGCCCAAGCCGCCGACGGCACCGTGCAGCTTGCGGCCGTCGATGCCACGTGCCACGGCAGCCAGATCCGCTACGAGAGTGGGGCCGACCGCGACAACATCGGCTTCTGGCTCGATCCATCCGAGTGGGTCGAGTGGCGCCTCCGCTTGGCCACTCCCGGCCGCTACCGCCTCTCGGCCGAGATCGCCGCCACCGGCTCCGGGACCTTCACCGTCAGCGTCGGCGGCAAGGATGTGGAGGCCGTTGCCCCCGAGACCGGCGACTACGGTCGGTTCCAGACGACGGTCCTGGGCGAGGTGCAGTTGGATCGGCCCGGCCTCGTCACCGTTTCGGTTAAGGCCAAGCCCGATGGCTGGAGCCCGATCAACCTGAAGGCGCTGCGGCTGGTCCAGGTCCCGTAGCCCGCCCGCGTTTGTATCCTCCATACCGGCCCCCGGCCCCCTACGGTTCGGGGGCCGGTTTGCATGTGCTTGCCCGCACGGAGTGTAATCCCCACCGACATGTGTCAGAATAGCCTGACGACATCTGTGAGAGCATATGAGACCTACGGGAAGGGGAGCCATGACCGAGCACGATCCGGCGCCGACGGAGGAGTTTCTGTCGCTGGAACAGGCGGTGCGGTTTCTGGGCATCAGCCGGCCCACGATCTACCGCATGCTGGCCGCCGGCGACCTGA
>CAISJD010000110.1 GCA_903885605.1 uncultured Chthonomonas sp.
CCATCCGATACACTTGCCGAGAAGGACCAGGAGCCAGTCTATTCGTTGGGTAGACCGGGCAGGCATCCATCCGATACACTGTCGATGTGCGTCGGTGGCTCGGGGATGTGGTTGGGTAGACCGGGCAGGCATCCATCCGATACACTTGGGCGCCATCGCTGGACTGACTATGAGGTGTTGGGTAGACCGGGCAGGCATCCATCCGATACACTCTGTGAACAGCGCGGCGTGCCTATCGTCTGGTTGGGTAGACCGGGCAGGCATCCATCCGATACACTTCTCATCCAACAGCGCGGCGTTCGGCTTCAGTTGGGTAGACCGGGCAGGCATCCATCCGATACACTGCGTGTGCTCAGCGGCATGGCGTGGGTGACGTTGGGTAGACCGGGCAGGCATCCATCCGATACACTCCTCTCCGCGTGCGAATGCGTTTAGCTTGGGTTGGGTAGACCGGGCAGGCATCCATCCGATACACTGTTCGTTCATGTCGCCCCTCCCCCTGCGTGGTTGGGTAGACCGGGCAGGCATCCATCCGATACACTCTGCCTTCGTAGCATTGTCCAGCTGGCCGGTTGGGTAGACCGGGCAGGCATCCATCCGATACACTGGAGGTGCAGAGTGAACGACGAACCTGGCTGTTGGGTAGACCGGGCAGGCATCCATCCGATACACTGCCCATGGGCAGGGCTCCTCGCCCCGTCCGGTTGGGTAGACCGGGCAGGCATCCATCCGATACACTATAGGCAATCGCACAGCCGACGGTCAGGCGGTTGGGTAGACCGGGCAGGCATCCATCCGATACACTAGATGTCTATCGTCCCGATCGGGCGAAGCCCGCGAAAAACGGCCGGACCGCTCAGTAGAACTCGAGCTGGTCCGGCTCTTTTTCTGTCTCCTGCAGGTCCTTGCCCAGGAAGATTTCCATGCGGGCGTACTGCATCTCGGTCAGCGCCAGCAGCCGCACCTCTCCCTCCGGCGGCAGCATCGACTTCACCCGCTCGGTGTGCACCCGCACATTGTCGTCATTGGGGCAGGGCCGACCGTAGACGCTGAACTGCAGCATCATGAACCCGTCGTCGATGAGACCGCGGCGGAACCGGGCGTAGTTGCGGCGCGATTTCTTGTCCGTCACCGGCAGGTCGAACAACGCTAGCAGCCACATAGCGCGCGCTCCTCCGTAGGTCAGGGTTCGGGGCATGGCAGGGCCTCATCGTCGCCGGCGATGCGTCGGCGCAGGGCGGCGGCATAGTTGGGCAGGGCGGCCGTCAGCGGGTACCGCTTGCCCTCCCATCCCACGCTCTCGGTGAGCAGGGCCACCATGGCCCGGCGCACCGGTGTGGGCAGCCCCTCGCCCTCGGGCAGATCGGCCCGCAGGCCCAGCGCCAGCCGGTCCACCAGCGGGCGCAGGGGCTCCATGGCGTCGTCGGCCAGCGCGAAGGCGTCGTACTGGCTCCGGTGGTGTACGCCCAGGGCCGGGTGGAGCCCCGCGCCCACCAGCGCGCGGGCCACCGCCGCCCGCAGCACGGCGTAACCGTAGTTGAGGAGGGCGTTGAGGCCCGGCGCCTCGTGGTCGCGCTTGAACCCCCTCCCGAAGAGCGCCGTGAAGTAGAGCCGTGCCGCCTGGGCCTCCACGTTGCCGGCGTCGTCGCTGCGCACGGCGCGCGAGAGCGCCAGCAGCCCCTTGTCCGTCCCCTTCTCGGCCTTGAGCAGGGCGGCCTGGGCGGCGACTTTGGCACGGATGATGGTCTGCCACACCTGCTTGCGCCGGGGCACACTCGCCTCGATCTGCGAACGCAGCGTGGCGGCGTGGAGTGTGCTGCCGGCCAGGGGCAGCATGAGCCCGGCGGGCATGTGCCGGGCGTCGGCCACCACCAGGGCCGCCCCCTGCTCGGCCAGGGCGGCGAGCAGGGGGCTGGTGACCGTGATGGGCGCGTTGCCGAGCAGGACGATGCCGATGTCCTCTACCGGGATGGTGACCGTGGGCGCGCCCTCGCGCTCCAGCACCAGTTGCAGGTCGCGGTAGCTCAAGCGGGCGGCCGAGGCGATGTCGACCACGCGGCCCAGGTCAGGCATCCAACGGCTCGGAGGCGATCTCGTCGCCCAGGGGTCCCAGGCAGACGCGGCGGCGGATGCTGGGCAGCTTAGGGCGGCCCTGGATGCGAAGATCCTGCGGCCTCGACGCGACGGCGCGGATTGGATGGCGAAGGACCAGCTCGATGGCGCCGCATGTCGAGACCGAGAACGTAGCCACCCTGTAGAGCCCCGGCTTGTCCCCGGTCCACTCCACGATGTCGCTCTTGCAGAGCGAGAGGACGAAGTCCCAGCCTTCGCGGGCGGGCTGCACCACGGGCTCGCCGTGGGCGGCGCGGCGGGCGGCTTCCATCATGGAGGTCACGGTCATGTCGCGCTCCACCTTGCCGTCGGGGCGGGTGCGCTGCCAGATGCAGGCGTGGTGGTTGCTGGCCAGGTCGTAGGCCTTCAGGCCCCGGCCGTCGGGGCCCAGCACCACCATCCGGCCCTCCACCACCACGGTGGCGGGCAGCTTTCCCGGCGAGGCTCCGGCGGCGGCCAGCGCTGCCGCCACCTTCTCCGGCGCCGGCGGCGGGTAGGCCGTCTCCTTGTGCAGGGCGCCCTGCACGCTCCGGTTGGTGGCGTGGACCACCGGGGCCCGCTCGATGGCCCGCTCCAGGTCGCCCATGAGCGTGGGCCAGAGGAGCGGCGGCTCCAGGCGGTCGCGGGGGATGCCCTCCTCCCGGGCCTTGAGCCAGGCGGTCATGCGCTGCAGCGTGCGGATGTCGGTGAGGGCCGCAAGGATGGCGTCCAGGGCGTGGTGCCGGTGGTCGTGCCGGGGCTTCTCGTTCTTCTTCACCGGGGCCTCGCGCCAGCGGACCAGCTTCTCCTTCTCCTCGTCATCGATGGGCACGCAGTGGCCGAGCTCCCAGAGCGAGCGGAGCTGCGCGGTGATCTGCCCCCGCGAGACCTCCACGGGCACGCCCAGCTTCGCCACCTCCTTCTTGATCGCCGACGAGAGGTAGCGCGTGTCGGACAGGGCGCGGTTGGTGAAGCCCTCGGCGTCGTAGGCCTCGGCCAGGAGGCGGCTCCGCTTGCCCGGCGACATCCCGCGCAATGACCGGACGTAGCGGCACATGTGGTCCCACCGCTCGCCCCTGCCGATCCACTCGAACGGGGTGGAGTTGCCCTTCTGCAGGTTGAGGCCCCGCGGGCAGATGGTCTTGTTGACCCACGAGTCGTCCCAGCAGCGGCTGCGCGGCACGATGTGCTCCACGTCGTAGTCGTTGAGCAGCTCCTGGATACCCACCATGCGGTCGGGCTCGTAGGGGCACCTCATGCCGGCCTCCTCCCAGAGCAGCACCTTCTCCACGGCCCGCGAGAGGACGATGGAGGCGCCGCGCGGCGTGGCTTCGCCCTGGGCGATGTCGGGCTTGTTCTCCAGCACCTTCTTCTCGGCCTGCTTGCGGTCTCGGGCGCGTTTGTCCTGGTCGCGCCACATCTGCTCGCGCTGCTTGTTCGTCCGCGAGACGTCGCGGGGGAGCTCGATGCGGATGGTGGTGGGCTTGCCGTACCTGTCGATGACCGCGTTGATGACCCGGAAGGCCATCTTCACGGAGCGCTGCACCACGGGGTTGCGCAGGTCCGGCGCGGCGTCCAGGCGATCCAGCGGCTTGTCGACCACGGCCACGGTGCTGGTGTTGGCCTCGCGGTACCCGGCCGCCTCGCAGGCCTCGCTGTAGACCAGGCCCTGCCGCAAGTGGGGCTCCAGGTCGGCCCAGACGCGGCGGCAGTGGTTGGTGTATCCCTCGGAGAGGGGCGCCGAGGCGGCAGCTCGCACCTGGTCGGGCGTGAACCCGAAGCGCCGGCGCAGGCCCCGTGCCACGTCGGCCAGGCTGTGCGCGTGGAGGAGGAGGGCCACCATCTCCTCCTTGCCCTCGGGCTCCAGGTCCGACCAGCCGTCGCCCAGCGAGGCGCGGAGGGCGGAGGCGGTGCGGTTGCCCAGGATATCGCCGCGCGTGCGCTTGCCGGCCTTGCGGCGCTCGGGCTCGTCGCTGAACCGGGCGCCGAGGGGCATGAAGGCCACCTGGCGCGCCTCCTCCCAGGTGAGGCTGTCGCGGTGCTCCAGCGCGTCGGCCAGCGCGGTCACCTCGTCGCCCGTCAGGCGGCGCGGGCCGGCGCCCTTCTGGTCCACCACCGTCAGGTTCACGAGGGTCTGGAGCACGCTGGTGCGCTGGGCAAGCAGTTCGGCCCGGGCAAGCCGCTTGCGGGCGGGCAGGAACTCGCAGCCGCCCACGAGCCCCCGCTTGGAGGCCAGGGGCCGCTGGAAGAAGATGGCCGTGCGGACCTCCTCGCGGAGCCCGTCGGTGAGCGCGGCCGGGTGGAACCGGGCCTGGGCGGCCCAGAGCTTCTCGAACTCCTCCTCCACCAGGAAGCGGTCGGCGCGCCAGCCCAGCAGGTCCTGCTTCTGCTGCCTCGGCTCGCTCCGTTTGCCCGACGCGCGGACGCCGCCGGGAAAGGCGCCGGGATCGGCCAGGCGCAGGGCGCAGAACTCGCCGATGGTGCGGGCGGCCCCGGCCTCGATCTGTTCGCGCACCTCCTTCAGGCGGCCCAGGAGCGCCGAGGTCTCCTTGTCGGCGGCCTTGCCCTCCTCGCCGGGCTCCTCGGCCTCGAGGTCGGCGGCGGCGCGCTGGAGCGTGGGGAGCTGCTTCTCCAGGTGCAGGTGCATCAGGTCGCGGGTGCTGATGTAGCCCCGGCGTCGGCAGATGTGGTGCAGGCAGCGGCCCAGCTCGTGGAGCGTCAGCTCCTCGTCAAGCCCCCTCTGCCGGAGCATGAAGGGGTGGAAGGGCCGCTTGCCGGGCTCGCCGCCGGCGGGCCGGTCGCGGCTCAGCAGCCGGTCGCGCTCCTCCTTCTCGGCGGGCAGCAGGCCGTGCGCCACGAGCAGCTTGAGCAGGGCGGCCATGCGCTGCCGCTTGCGCCGGACCTGGATGCGCATGCGGCGCTTCTGCCCGCGCTTCTGCCGGTTCGACCTAAAGAGCCCTGTCCCCTGCTCCAGCTCGCCCGGTTCGGGGTAGACGTACGACCCGGCCTCCACGGTGGGCGTGTCGTCCGGCCCCTCCCGCTGGACCACCGCCCATCCCACGCTGTTCACACCAAGATCCAACCCCAGGATCGTCTCCACGGCTAACCTCCCTCTTGACATTGGCAAGAACCGACGGTACACTCATCATTGTATCGGATGGATGCCTGCCTGAGTCCTCCAACAAGGATCTTAGATCCGCAGGCTGGGCCTCACCGCCCACCCGTCAGGTCCTCACCGGACCGAAGCGAAAGAGCCCCCGCAAGGGGGCTTTTTCGTTAGTGGGCCACCCACGGCGTTACTATCGCGGCGTCGCCCGAACCGGAAAGCCCGAACTCACGCCCGCCTCCCTTCGCCCCGGCCGTTGGCTTCATGGCCCCCTGCGGCGTACACTATGGGAGCTATGCAGCGGACCCCTGAACAGGCATCCATCGTTCGATGTACGCCGGCGCGGCACGCGCTCTGGCGCGAGGCCGGCGTCTACGCCGTGCTGGCGGGGCTCTACGTGGCCCTCGCCGTCTGGGAGCCCTCGTTCCGTGGGTGGGTTAACTTCCGCAACGTCCTCACGCAGATCTCCATGGTCGCGATCGTGGCCGTGGGCATGACCGCCGTCATCATCTCCGGCGGCATCGACCTCTCGGTGGGCTCCGTGGCGGCGCTGGCGGCCTGCGTGCCCGCCGTGCTCATGTCGCACCACGGCTGGGGCGGAGGCGCGGGCGTGGCGCTGACGCTGGCGCTGGGCGCGGCCCTGGGGCTCCTCAACGGCGCGGCCATCACCTTCGTCGGCCTGCCGCCCTTCATCGCCACGCTGGCGCTCATGGTCATGGCCCGAGGGCTGGCCTTCGTGGTGAGCGGCGGCGGGGCCATCTACAACCTGCCGGCGGCCTACCTCTGGCCGGGCAGCGGCAACGTGGCCGAGGGCGTGCCGCTCATCGTCAAGCTCCCCGCCATGGTGGCTCTCATGGCCCTACTCTACGCCGCGGGACACCTGGTGATGCAGCGGACGCGGCTGGGGCGCTACCTCTACAGCGTCGGCGCCAACGAGGAGGCCTCGCGCCTCTCCGGCGTGCCCACGGTGCGGGTGAAGCTCTTCGGCTACGGGCTCTGCGGCTTCCTCGCGGGGCTGGCGGGCATGCTCTACACCGGCTACGTGGGGGCCGCCGAGCCGACCATCGGCGACGGGCTGGAGCTGGACGCCATCGCCGCGGTGGTCATCGGCGGCACGAGCCTGAGCGGAGGGCAGGGCAACCTGCCGGGCACGCTGGCCGGGGCGCTGCTCATCGGCCTGGTGCGGAACGGGCTGAACCTGATGCAGGTGAACTCCAACTACCAGCGCGTGGCCATCGGCGGCATCATCTTCGCCGCGGTCACCATCGACATGTTCCAGAAGAGAAGGAGGCGGGTCTGACATGAAGCGGCTCTTCGTACCGGTTGCGCTCTTCGCGGCGGCGGTCCTGGCGGGTTGCTCCCAGCCGGGCAAGGAGGCGAGCGCCCCCGCCGACGGCGCCAAGCCCGCGGGCAAGGTCTCGGTGGTCGTCATCTCTCCGGCGCTGACCAGCGTCTTCCACCAGGAGTTCGTGAAGGGCGCCGAGGAAGCGGCGAAGGCGCGCGGCTGGGACTTCAGCCACCTGGAGCCGGACAAGGAGACGAACTCCGCCGACCAGGTGGCGAAGGTGCAGGACAGCCTGCAGCGCGGCGTCAGCGCCATCACCATCTGTGCGGTGAACGACGAGGCCCTGACCCAGGCGGTGAAGAAGGCCAACGACGCGGGCGTGCCCATCTTCGTCCACAACTCCATCTCGCCGGTGCCCTCGGGCAAGGTGGAGGCCTACGTGGGCTACGAGGAGCTGGCCGGCGGCCGCAAGTGCGGCGAGAAGGCGGTGGAGCTGCTGAAGGCGAAGTACGGAGGCACGGCCAGGGGCAAGGTGGCCATTCTGGAGGGGACCGCCGGAACGCATACCGACCAGCGGGCGGGCGGCTTCCGCAGTGCGCTGGAGGGGACGCAGATCCAGGTGGTCGCGTCGCAGTCGGCGAACTGGCTCCGCAAGGAGGGCGCCGACCGGACCAGCGAGTTCCTCCAGAAGTACCCGGACCTCGACCTGGTCTTCGGCTGCTCCGACGCCATGGCTCAGGGCGCGGCCCAGGCGGCCAAGCAGGCGGGGAAGAAGCTCCTCACCATCGGTCTCGACGGCAACCCGGACGCGCTGGCAGACGTGAAGAAGGGCGACCTGACGGCCACGCTGGTGGTCTTCCCGCGCAAGATGGGCGCCAAGTCCATCGAGACCATCGAAGCCAAGCTGAAAGGCCAGGCGGTGGGGCCCATCGTGAAGACCGACACGCAGGTCGTCGACCAGTCCACCGTGGACGCGGCGACGAAGTAGGGGATGCTAGAGGGAGGCGCCGCCATGGCCGGTCGTAGGGATGATCCGTTTGTGCAGGTGTCGGCTTCGCTGGCCGACCTGGTGGGGCGCGCGTTCGTTGACGCGGCCATCGCGGGGCGCTGCCGCCTGACCGGCGAGGAGCCCGAAGACCTGGCCGACCTGGCGCTGGGCCCGGTGGACTTCTACCCCACGGACCACCACGAACTGGTGTCTGAAGCCGTGGCGACGGTGGGCTCCGGCGATCCGCTGCCCGCGCTCGCCTCCTCGGCCCGAGGGGCTTCCACGCGGGCCTTCAACGCCGCCACGCGCACCGCGGCCGCGCCGGTCTCCACGCTGGGCTGCGTACGGATCGGCGAGGATGGCCGCTCCTACCTCACCACCAAGTCGGAGCACTACCACGTGCCGCTGGGCCACGAGTTCCCCGGCTTCGCGCTGCTCGACGTCGCCCGAACGCTGGGCGTCTCCAATGCCACGCACAACAACACCCGCGGCCACATCACGCGGCTGCTGGAGGAGCGGCTCGTCCGCGCCGCCAACGGCCTCGACCCCTTCGGCGACGACGACCTGGCGCCTATCCTCGCGTCGGAGGAGCCCGACGTCATCAACCGCGTACTCAACCTGCAGACCGGCAGCCTGGCGGGCGAGGCGGCATTCAAGATGTGCATGGGCCGCTTCTACCTCTCGCAGGAGGGCGCGCGTCCGCCGGAATACGCGGGCAAGACGCCGGTCTTCCTGGTCATCGCGGATGACGACGGCAAGCCCTGCGGCAACTACCACGGCACCACCGCCTTCGTGCAGGCGTTGCGCGGGCTCTGGCCGGGCCTCTCGGCGAAGATGGAAGAGCTGGGGCTGATGAAGGTCTGCGCCGTCCGGCCCAACCGGGTGGAGGACCTGGAGGCGGCCTTCGCGCGCTACGAGGGCGGCGAGACGAAGATCGCGGCCTTCTTCCACGAGATCATCATGATGAACTACGGGGCGCGGGTGCTGACCCCCGAGTTCCTGCACCGCGCCTACGAGCTCTGCGCCGCGCACGACGTGCCCACCGTCTGCGACGAGATTCAGAGCTGCCTCTGGGCGCCGGGCCTCTTCCTCTACCGCGAGGTCGGGCTCAAGCCGACCTTCGTCGTGCTCGGCAAGGGCTTCGGCAACGGCGAGTACGCGGCCTCGAGGCTCCTCTTCAGCGCGGCCATGGATAACCTCTGCCAGTTCGGCGCCCTGGTCACCAACGGGCAGGAGGAGCTGGCCTCGCTCACCTACCTGGTCAGCATGAAGTGGGCCATGGCCAACGAGGCGCGGCTGCGCGAGACCGGCGACGCCTACGAGGCCGCCCTGCGTGCGCTGGTGTCCGAGCGCCCCGCTCTGCTGGCCGGTGTCGAGGGGAGCCGCCACTTGTCCGCCCTGCGCTTCCACAACCTGGCCGGCGCGCAGGCGTTCGTGGCTCGCACCGAGGCCCTGGGCATCGACCTGAGCGTGCAGGCCTACAAGGCCGACTGCCCGCCCATCGTGCTCACGAAGCTGCCGCTCATCGCCGACGAGGCGCTCATCGACCGGGTCATCGGCCTCCTGCGGCTCGCCCTGGGCCAGAAAGGCTAAGCCCCATGTCACTCACCCCCCACGCGGGCCTGCTGCCGCTCTACCTCGCCCTCTATGACGAATGCCTCCCGGACCTGCGGCCCCGCATGGCCGCCTTCGCCGCCGAGGTGGCCCAGGCCCTCCGCGGCGCCGGGCTGCGGGTGAGCGAGGCGCCCATCTGCACCGTCCGCCCCGAGTTCGAGGCCGCCCTGGCACGTCTGGCCGAGGCCGACGTGGACCTGGTGGTGACGCTCCACCTGGCCTACTCGCCCTCGCTGGAGGCGGTCGATGCGCTGGCGGCCTGCGGCAAGCCCATCGTCATGCTCGACACCACGCCGGACGCCGACTTCGGACGCCACGTGGACCCCGCGCTACTGCTGGCCAACCACGGCATCCACGGCGTGCAGGACCTCGCCGCCATGCTGCGGCGGCGCGGCGCGGCCTACCGCGTGGTGGCGGGCCACCTGAGCGATCCCGAGCCCCTGCGGCGAACCGCCGAACTGGCACGCGCGGCGCTGGCGGCCCGGCGCTTCGGCTCCATGCGGGCGCTACGGGTCGGCTTCTCCTTCGCGGGGATGGGCGACTTCGCCGTGGACGAGCAGACGCTTCGCGGGCGGCTCGGCATCGAGGCCCGCGAGATCGCCGCCGATGGGTTGACGCCCTTCGCGGCCACGGTGACCGAGGAGGAGATCGACGCCGAGGTGGCCGCCGACAGCGTTGCCTTCGCGGCCGACCTGCCCGCCGACGTCCACCGCCGCTCCGTATGCGTGGGCCTCGGCCTCCGCAAGGCGCTGGAGGCGGGCGGCTACGGCGCGTTCAGCGTCAACTTCCAGGCCTTCGTCCAGCCCGACGGACCCGTCTGCACGGTCCCCTTCCTGGAGTGCTGCAAGGCCATGGCCCGGGGCGTGGGCTACGCCGGCGAGGGCGACCTGCTCACCGCCTCACTGGTGGGCGCGCTGCTGGCGGGCTGGGAGGGCGTCACCTTCACCGAGATGTTCTGCGCCGACTGGCAGGGCGACGGCCTATTCCTCAGCCACATGGGCGAGGTGAACCCGGCCGCCGCCGCCGCCAAGCCGCGCCTCTACGAGAAGGCCTACCCCTTCAGCCCGGCCCAGAACCCGGCCACGCTGGCCTGCGCCCTGCGCCCGGGCCCGGCCACGCTGGTGAACCTGAGCCCCGGCCCCGACGAGAGCTTCCGGCTCATCGCCGCCGAGGTCGAGGCGCTGGAGGACGGCACGCACCCGGCCTGCAGCGACTGGATCCGCTCCTGGGTCCGGCCGCAGGCGCCGGTGGCGCGCTTCCTGGAGGCCTACTCGATGCTGGGCGGCACGCACCACTGCGCGCTGACGCCGGGCATCCACCGCGAGGCGCTGGCCGAGTTCGCCCGCATCGCCGGGCTTGAGTACCGGCAGGTCGAGGCGGGCCGATGAGCGCCGTCCCGCTGGTGGGCCCGCACGTCTACACCGACGTGGACCGCGCCTTCTGGGAGGAGCATCTGGAGGCCTGGGCGCCGCCGGCCATCACCGACGCCCATGTCCACGTCTTGGACCCGGAATACCGGCTCGAGACGATCACCGAGGAGATGAAGCGCTCCTACTGGGTGATGGAGCTGCAGGATATGCAGGACGCCCCCACCACGGAGCGCTGCTACCAGACCGTCTTCCCCGGCCGCCGGGTCTCATGCCTCTGCTTCGGCTGGCCCAGCCTCGGGTGCGAGATCGAGGGCGGCAACGAGTACGTCCGCACGGAGGCGCTGGCGCGGGGCTGGCGCTCCCTGGCCGTGGTTCGCCCCTCCTGGCGCGCCGAGCAGGTGGACTGGCTCCTGAGCCTGCCCGGCGTCAAGGGCGTGAAGCCCTACTACGCCATGATCAGCCTGGACCGCTCGGGCCGCGACCGCCACATCGAGGCGAGCATCTTCGACTACCTGCCGCACCACCAGCTTGAGGTGCTCGACCAGCGCCGCGCCTGGGTGACCCTCCACGTCCCCAAGGCCGGCCGCCTGGGCCACCCGGACAACCTCCGCGAGGTGCGGGAAATACGCCGCCGGTACCCGCACATCACGGTGGTCATTGCCCACCTGGGCCGCTGCTACACCGAGCCCCACGCGCTGCAGGGCCTCCTGCCGCTGGCCGAGGATGAGGGCCTCTTCTTCGATACCTCCGCCGTCGTCAATGCCGACGTCCATCGGCTGGCGCTGCGGCACATCGGCCCCAATCGGCTGCTCTACGGCTCCGACAACCCGGTGCTCTACCTCCGCGGCCGGCGTCAGACGCATGGAACCAGCTACGTCAACCGGACCAGCCTCCCCTTCCACTTCAACAGGGATCGCGAGCCCGCCGAGGTCGAGGCCCGCTATACACTGATGATGTATGAGGACCTGAAGGGCATCCGCGACGGCTGCGAGGCCCTGGGGTATGGCCCCGCCGAGGCCGAAGCCATCCTCCACGGCAACGCGGAGCGGCTGCTGGCGGCGGCCAACACAGGGTAGGGGCGCCGGGCGCCATGGGAGGCAGATGCGATGCAGAACCACTCGAAGGGCGGCTTCCGGCGCCTCGTGGCCGCGCTCGCCTTGCTGGCCGCCATGGCCGCTGACGGCGCGCAGGCCCAGGACCGGCTGCAGGGGGCTACCGCCCTGCCTGACTTCTCGCGGCTTCCGCGCTTCTTCTCCTCCGACCCGGCCTACGACGCCTTCGCGAATGAGTACTTCATGCGCCACCTGTCGGTCGATGCCAGGGGCGTCTACCAGGGCGGCGGACCCATGCTCGGGGCCACGGACCACATGTGGGTTGTCGAGTGGGACAACTGGCTCTTCCCCTGGATAGACCGCGGAGCCATGGGCCTTGCCCGGCAGGGCGGCAGCGATGCCGACATCATCCGCAACACGCTACGGACCGCGGCAGTCGACAAGTACGGCTACGTCTTCGGAGCCCGCCCGGAGCCGGAGCCCGTCGACTCGCTGGGCGGCTACAAGCCCACGTTCTCCTGGCCGTGGCCCAAGTACAACCGCAACACGACCGTAACGCGCCCCACGGGCTGGGAGTTCAACGACCCGGCCGACGGAGCGCGAGCCGAGTGGACGGCGAAGGAGATGGCGCTTCAGCCGGGGTACGTGGGCCACTGCCTCGTCGGCCGCGTCACCGGTGCGCGTCCCGAACTGACCACGCCTGCGTTCGACGTCAGTGTCTTCCAGGTCCCGATCATCGAACTCGACATCGCCTACTCGGCAGGCGCCGGCGCCGACCGGCTGGTCGACGGCCTCCGGATTTACTGGAGCACCGACGCGCATCCGGGCTTCTCGGAGGAGCGCATGGTGACGTCCGACTTCAGCGTGCTGCCGCCTCGCGCGAACCCGGAGCCCTACGCGCCGTGGGTCTCGCCGACGCAGGCCCGCTACGCGCTCTTCTTCCCAATGCTGCTCCACCCCGAGTGGGGCCGCTCGGGACGGCGCATCACCGGGCTCAAGATCGTTCCGGCCGGGCCCGGCGCGAACGGCGCCACCGTGACGTTGAACTACGTCCGCGCGACCTACGATGTCCGCATGACCACCACGAACACCGCGCTCATCAACGGGGTCCATCGGTTCGCCATGTGGTCGGGCGACCGCGCGTGGCTCGCCACGATGCTGCCCCGGTGCCGCCGCGCCGTCACCTACCTCAACGAGCACCTGCAGGGCCGGAAGCATGGCCTGCTCTGCCTCGACTGGCTCGCGGGGCACGACGGCCTCGGCGGAGACCTGCCCGGCCACGGCCTCATCGGCAGCTACTGGGACCTGCTGCCGGCGGGCAGGTTCGACCTTGAGAGCAGCACGGGCTACACCACCGCCCTCAACGCCATGGCCGAGCTGGAGGACGCCGCCCGCCGCCTGGGCATCGCCTGTCTGCCAGAGCCCGTCATCGGTCCCGACAACAAGACGCCGATCTCGTACCGCGAGACGCCGGCATCGCTCCGTGCGCTGGCGCGCCGCGTAAAGCGCGAGATCGAGAAGCGCTTCTGGATGCCCGAGACCGGCCGCTTCTGCCGTAACATCGACGCCGAGGGGACGCGCCACGACTACGGGTTCCTGCACTTCAACGTCGTCGCCCTCGCCGGCGGCATCGGCACGCCCTCGCAGCGGGAGTCGATCCTCAGGTGGATCGACGGCCGCAGGATCGTGGCCGGTGACACGTCGACCGGTGCGGACATCCTGCGGTGGCGCTTCGCTCCGCGCACCAGCACGCGGCGCAACGAGCGCTACTACTTCTGGCCCTGGAACTGGGAGAAGGCCCGCGACCCCGGCGGCGCCAACTTCGTCTGGGGCGACCAGATGCAGGACGGCGGCGCGGTGGGCTTCACCTCGCTCTTCGACCTGATGGCGAGGTGCCGCACCGGCGACCAGGGCGAGATCGACCGCGCCTTCGAGCGCACGCGCCAGGTGCAGGCGTGGTTCGCCGACGTCGGCGCCGCCGGCGGCGAGGGCAAGGAGTTCTACCGCGCCTACTACAACGGCCGGCCCGAGCGCGGACGCCAGCAGGGCGGCGGGCCTCCGGGCGGCCTGGGGCTCGACCGCGAGTTCCTGTCCGACGCTTCGCTGGGCGCGGCGTTCATCCCGCTGGCGTTCCTCGGTCTGGAGGCCCGGCAGGAGGGCATCCTGGACATCGCGCCGGCGCTGCCCACCCAGCTCAGCCGCCTGGGCGTGGAGAACGTGCTCTACCGCGGCAACCACCTCCGGATCGAGGCCGGCCGCCACCGCGTCTCGCTGTCCGGCAGCCGCATCGCCGACGCAACCGGCCTCAAGCTGCGCATCACGTTCAGGGCCGCCCCGCCAGGCGCGGTCGCCCTGGTCGACGGCAAGCCGTCCCGCCACCGCCGCCTCTCCGACGGCGTGATCGAGGTGACCTGCGCCCTGGGCCCCGTAACGGTCGAACTTAGCGCAACCGGGCGGTGAGCGCTTGGCTGCCTGCAACGATGCGCCCCGCACGCCCCATATCGCACCTCATTTGCCGCAGACAGTTTCCGGTTTCGCCGGGGACGCAGGAGTAACACCACCGAGCCCGAAGCCAGCCTGGCGTTGGATGGTCGATTTGCACACAGGAAATCGACATGACGGTGGCGTACATAGGTTGCGCACTCGAACCAGTACAGATGAACCGCCGCTAGACGTGGTCACCGACACGAGGTGCTGAACCGCATGGCAATCGCAGATATCACGTTCCCGGTCTTCCTGACACTCGAGGAGGCCTACGAGGGCACAGGTCGCGAGTTCGTCTTCCCGAGGGACGACGCTGTCTGCGATGCCTGCGACGGCGGCGCCCCGGCTCCCGACCAGGCGTGCTCGGTCTGCGGCGGCACAGGGCGGACCACCATGCCGCGGCGGCTTCGCGTGGCAGTACCTGCCGGGGTCAACGATCAGGTGCGGCTCAAGGTCGCCGGACAGGGACGCTGGGACCCGGTTGCGTGCCAGTGGGGCGACCTCTACCTGGTCTGCTATCTGCGCCCGCACAAGCGGTTCGTACGCAAGGGCTTCGACTTGACCACAACCGTGGTTGTGCCCACACCCCAGCCCGACCAGATCACCCTTCGCACCCTTGCCGGCGAGGTGGGCGTGCCCCTCCCGAGCAACCCGGCAGTTCCGGGCATCAAGCTGCAGGGCTACGGGATGCCGAAGCGAATCGGTGGGGGTAGCGCGGGCGACCTACACACGCACGAGCTATAATGATGCGACTCAGGTCGTTGTTTGGTTTCGTCTTGGTCAGTGTAACGACAGACCCGTCCTTCGCTTGACCCGCGCTGGCCAGGTGGCGACGCTCAGTAGTCTGGAATGGTCGGGCAGCGTGAGTGCTTGCCAAAGGTGGCGCCTGAAGGGAGATCGCTGTTGCTTGGTCGCACACAAGCCGGTTACGTCCAACAACGGCTCCTCGATCTTGAGCCGTTGCCTGCCCGACGCGCAGTACCCCACATCGAAGTCAGTGAGCAGCAATCAAATCCTTTCCTGAGAAGATTGTCTGCTTTTACTCCAGGATTACTTGAGTCGGCAGAATTCAGTCATATCGGATTGTTCTGCGGTGGCGGAGGGCTTGATCTCGGATTAGCGTTCGCAGGATTTCGGTGTCTTGTTGCAAGTGATATTGTGCCTCAATTTGTCGAAACCGTCGTGCACAACATGCCCCACGCGGCGGGGCTCGTCGAGGACGCGATGGCACTGACGGCCGGCGCACTATCCTCTGCCGCCGGGACCACTGAGATTGATCTTGTGGCTGCTGGCCCACCGTGTCAGGCGTTCAGCATCCTGGGTCGCCGCGGGGCCTTGGACGATCCCCGCGGGAGGTTGGCCCTAAAGTACTTTGAACTGATCGCTGACCTGCGCCCACGCGCGTTCCTGTTTGAGAACGTGCCCGGCCTCTTGACCACCAATGGCGGCGCGGACTGGCGGCGGCTGCAGGGCTTCGCCAAGGACACGACAGGCTATGACCTCCATGTCGGTAAGCTGAACAGTGTCACGTTCGGCATTCCACAGGTGCGTGAACGGGTGATCGTGGTGGGTTTTCGGGAGCCGTGCTGCTTTCGCATGCCGATGATTGCCACTGGCCCCTACGCGAAGGAGCTTATGCAAGAGGGTCACCTTGCCAGCCCAAGCATCTGGGCTCTCCAGCAGGTGGAAGGCTTACCCAACCACAACATCCGTCTGCACGGAGATCGCGTTACGGCTCGGTACCACGCTATTGCGCCCGGGATGCGTGACAAGACCGACCATACTGACCGGATTGACCCTAACCGCCCGAGCGGCACCGTTCTTGTCGGATCGAGTGCTGGCGGCGGTCGTCCCCACATACACCCCATAGAGCCGCGTGTCATCACGGTCCGCGAGGCCGCGAGGCTCCAGAGCTTTCCAGACTGGTATGTCTTCCGAGGAACGGGGACCAACCAATATCGCCAAATAGGGAATGCAGTGCCTCCTCTACTGGCATATGAGTTGGGTTCGCGTATTGCAGCCGCATTGCGCGGGTGATACGGACGCCGAGCTATGTTCCCTGACCCACCATATCACGGCTTCTCCTGGCATCTAACCCAGCACATGGGGGTCGTCTCTGACACCAGCCTGAGGGCAATCCTGAGTGCAGCAGCTATCCACGGCTCAGGTCCTGACCCCGCCAAGCAGATAAACGAGTTCCTTGTGCGCGCGAAGGTCCTGACTGCTAACGTGCGATCGGACAGCGGCCGCGCAGACGCTTGGCGCGACTACCAGCAAGTGCTAAGTGAACTCGGGCTCATGTACTCCACTGAAGTTGAGCAATCTATTACTCTTACGACGATCGGACTCGCTTACCTTGATAAGATGCTCACATTCGGCGAAGTCATCACCTTGCAGTGCCTACGGTACCAGTATCCGAATGGTCACAAGGTGACGATCTCCTCTTCATTACGATCTGTGCTAGCCAAAACAGAATACGGCATGGCCCCTAACCTAATGGTTCTACAGCAAGATACTGGTGTACAGGTTAGGCCTGCTGTACTGGTATGGCAGGTGTTACGCGCACTCGACAAGGCTCGTGTAACGCCCGTGCTACGGGCCGAGGAGATCAGTACTTACCTGATGCGGTGCGGCGACCACGCTGACACGTCTGCGTGTGTTGAGGCCATCGTCCGCGCTTCTCGGACTTCCCTCGCGCTCCCGCCGACCGCGGCAAAGCTACGCAATGCCCAGGACTGGCTTAAGTTCCTCAGGCTGTCACCAATCTTCTCCGGGTCGGCAGGTGCGGATGCCTACGTGGAAATCTCCGAATACGGAAGGTCAATTGCCGAGCACGTTGACGCCATATGCGAGGCCCTAGTCGATTGCAGAACATTCTGGAAGCCTGATCAGTTGAAACGAGCGGATCGACTATCGTGGTACGAGGCGTTTGGCGCGATCGATCTTAGGGTTGGTCTCATACCTAGGTCCGAGCCGGTTGCTGATGATACGGCGTCCAAGGATGCTGTAGATCCATTGGATGACAGGCCGGGATCGGCCGCTACTCCTATGCCTGTGCATCTTCGGGAGTTCAGCAGCGACGGTCTGGACCTGCCCGTAGATCGGTCAACGACGGGGATCGGGGAAACGAACCTCTCGTACGACGCAGCCATCACACCACAGAGGCGCAACCTGCATGATCGGATGGTCGGCTACATTTCCTGGGTTTGTCGAGGTAAAGGGGCCGGAGTATGGCACGATCCCAATACCCTTGACCTCTTAGTGACTTGGCGCGACCACGAGTTCTTGGTCGAGGTCAAGAGTGTCACGCCAGCGAACTTCATAGCCAGGTTGAGGTACGCGATAGGGCAGGTCTACCAGTACGACTATATGCGGGCAAGCCAGAGCGACTTGCCTCGGCGCAAGGTGATCGCGGTTACCGCATCAATCCACGAGGAAGACTGGTATATCACATTTCTCAATGATGGCGTTGACGCTGACCTCCTGTCACTTCGAAATCGCAGGCTCTGCATCCACAGTAAACACGCGTATTCGCGTGAGCTGTTTACTCCCTTGCCGACTAGCCCCATCTTTGGTGTCTAGTCGTGGGGCTGCACAATCATTGGCTCAGTTTGGTGCCGTGCATCGGCAAATATATACGGTAGGTCTTGGCGGAGATGATAGGTTGGCGTGCATTGGGGCCCTGCCTGCCGCGTTCTGAAGGGGCGGCTGGTCCTGCCGTCTGCCGCCTCATGCCCCTACTGCGGCGCTGCGGCAACTACGCCCCCGTGCCCGACGTGCGGCGAGGCCCTGGTGGCCGGAGCGCCGCTCTGTCCAGCCTGCCATGCCGACGTCCGGACGGAGTTCTGCAACCAGTGCGGGGCGCCGGCGATGGCGGGCTCCGGCTTGTGCGCCCAGTGCGCTGAGAGCGCTGCTCGCGCGCGTGGCCAGACCGGCGCGAGCGTCGCGGGTGGCGTGGCGGCCTTTGCCCTGTTCGCGGTTGCGGCCTCCATGCTGATGGGCCTCCTCACGCCTCAGTGGTGGGGCGGCGACGTGCAGTGGTCGGTGCGCGGCGCCGTGAGCCTCCTTGGCGGGGCCATCGGCCCGGCGGCGATGTTCGGCCTCCTCTGGTTCCTCGGGGCGTGGCGATGCATGACCGCGCGGGCGGCCCGGTCGGCCGTCGCGGCCGGCGCGTTGGTCGGCGTGCCGCTGGCTCTGGTCCTGACGGTACTCGTGCCGCTGGTGGCGCTGGGCATGGGCGCGGTGCTGGTACTGCCTGTGGCGGTCGGCGCCGCCGAGGAGCTGGCCAAGGCTCTGGCGGCGCTACCCTCCAGCCGCAAGGGTTGCGTGCGGCCGGCACAGGGCCTCTTTGTTGGCCTTTTCGTAGGGCTCGGTTTCGCCGCCGCCGAAAACACGCTCTATGTGTGGCAGGCCACGGGATCAGGGGACCTCGCGGCCGTCACGACGATGGTCGGACTGCGCCTGCTGACGGCCGTGGCCCACGCCGCTTGGACCGGCTGCCTCTGTTACGTTGTCTGGCAAGAGCGCAAGGTGGAGTTTGAGGTCACGGGCCAGGTCATGGCCATGTACCTGATCGTCGCGCTACTGCACGCGGTGTTGGACTACGCCCTCATCTCCACCAGCGATGGGCTTGCCGTGCTGGGCCCGGTGCTCAGTGGTCTGGGCACGGCGGTGACGCTGGCGATATGCGTTGCGGGAGCGGCGAGCCGCCGAGACGCGCGGTAGGGCGTCGTGCCACCCGTCAGGTGGCCGATGCGCTCCGCCGTCCCCAACCCGATCAGATCACTCCCGGCCGCCCAGCACCATGATCTCGTACTCGTCGAGGCTTAGCTGCTGCTTGTGCCAGGAGCCGGCGGTGCCGCCCCACATCCCGTGGACGGCCAGGCCCGCCGCGCTGAAGAGGAGCCGCAGCTCGGTGGGCACGAAGCCGCGCTCGCGCAGGACCACGGACGGGTCGTCGCCCTTCGCCTCGGAGAGCTCAGAGAGCGTCATGGGGTCGAACGCGCCGGCGGCCACCGTCTCGTCGGTCTGGCGGCGGGCCATGCGGTAGGCGCTGAGGACCGTGAAGAGGCAACCCGCGCCGGGCTTCAGGTGCGTGCGGATGCGCCGCAGGATGGTCAGCGGCTGCTCGATGGGGTCGTCGGTGGAGCCGAGCAGGCCGAAGGCGCCCTCGCAGAGGCAGATGGCCGCGTCGAAGGTCGTCCGCAGGTCGAAGGTGCGGGCATCGGCTTCGACCCAGGTGACCTGCACGCCTGCCGCCTCCGCCTTGGCACGGGCCTGCGCCAGCATGCCGGGGCATAGATCGAACCCGGTCACCCGATAGCCGCGCCGGGCCAGCTCGATAGAGTGGCGGCCCGTGCCGCAGCCCACGTCGAGCACGGCGGCGCCGGGCGCGAGGCGCAGGTGCTCGATCAGGAAGTCGACCTCGGCCACCGTGGCCGTGGTGAAGCAGTTGCTGTCGTATACCGGCGCGTGGCCGTTGAAGAACTCGGCCCATTCGGTACCATGGCTGGTCATCGGCGTCTCTCCTTCGGCGGCCGCGCCTTGCTGTGCGGCTGCCTCTGCCCTATCGGCGCCGCGGCGGCCGGCGCTAAGTGTGCGGTGGTAGGTACGGCGCGCGGGGCGTCGATTCATGCGCCGGTTCGTGGCATACTCGGTTCGTCGCTATGCCAGACTCCACGCTCCGAGGTGGCCCATGCGTTGCGTCCTGCCGGTCCTGCTCGCCCTCATCGCCCTGCCCGCCTGGGCCGGAGAGGGGTCTTGGCCACCCATCGACCGCAAGGCATGGATGGTCTCCTCACCGTCGCAGCGCCTGCGCCTGCTCAAGCCGGCGCGGTACCGGCCCAACTCGCCCGACGCCGCCGACTACATGCGCCTGCTGGAACGCTTTCCTGCCTTCGGCGAGCGAGGCTGGCGCGGACCCTTCCTGGGACGGGAGGAGGTGGGCTACTTCGGCGACCCCGACTCCGCGGAGATGGGCATGCGCTCCATGGGCAACTTCATCTTCGTCACGGCGCTCCTGGCTACCGACCCGGCCTACGACCCTCGCGTCACCGGCGTGAGCGCCGCCACGCTGCTCCAGCGGTGTCGCGCCTGCCTGCGCTATATGACGCGGGCCCATGTGACCGGCGACCTCACCTGCGGCGACGGCAAGCAGTGGGGGCGCCACTGGCAGAGCGCCTGGTGGACCGCAAAGATGGCCCTGGGCGCCCGCCTGGTCTGGGACCGGCTGCCCGAAGACGAAAGGGCCGCCGTGCGCGGCGTGGTGACGTTTGAGGCCGACCGGCACCTCGGGCGCAAGCCGCCCGGCGGGGCGCTGGCCGACACGAAGTCCGAGGAGAACGCCTGGGACACCGAGGTGCTGGCGGCCGCCTGCGCCATGTTCCCCGACGCGCCGCACGCCGCCGCGTGGCGGGCCAAGCTCATCGACTTCGCGCTGAACTCGCTCTCGGCCCCGCAGGACCGTTCCTCGAACGCACTGGTCGATGGCCGCCCGCTGCGGGAGCAGGTGACCACCACCAACATCAACTCCGACTTCACCATCGAGAACCACGGCGCCTACCACGCCTGCTACATGGCCTGCCCGCTCCACTCCCTGGCCTGGGGCGCCTACGCCTTCCAGCGCGAGGGCATGGAGCCGCCCGAAGCGCAGTTCCACCACTTCCGCGACGTCTGGCGGCGGCTGGCGCCTACCTTCCTTGAGGACCGCTTCGCGTACATCGCCGGCAAGGACTGGCCGCGCTACGCCTATGGCCTCTCCTTCATCATGCCCGCGCTGGTCACCCTCTCGCAGCGGTTCGGCGACGAGGAGGCCCGGGGCATCGAGGCCGCGCGCTTCCGGGCCTTCGAACGGGAGCAGGCGGCTAATGCCGACGGAACCTTCTTCGGCAAGCGCTTCACCCGCAACATCATGATGGACCGCCTGCTGGAGTACGAGACCGACGCCTACGCGAACCTGGGCCTCTGCTACCTGCTCCGGCGCGGCCAGGCGGCGCCGAAGCCGATCTCGCAGCGGGAACTGGCCGGGCGGCTGGCCGGCTCGCACATCGGCCCGGAGGCGCACCTGGCAACCCTCCGCACGCCGGGCCTCTTCGCGGCCTTGGCCTGGAAGCGGCTGGAAGGGCCGGGCCCGTCGGCCTGGTTCATCCCCGCGGGATGCGACGACATGGCCGAGTGGGGGCCCGGCAACCTGGTAGGGCGCATTACGGCGGCGGGCGTCAGCGCGAAGGGAGCGGTCCTGACGAGCAGCGACCGCCTGACCCCGGCAGGGCTTGAGTGCCGCGGCAGCGTGGCCTACCGCAAGGCCGACGGCTCGCCGGCCTACACGCTCACCGTGACGTACACCGTGGAGGCCGGGAGCCGCCGCGCCGAGGTCCGGAGCCGGTTCGCGGCGGACGCCGACCTGGAGGTGCGCGCCGTGGAGGGCCTGCGGCTCCATGTGGCCAATGACTTCTTCAACGGAGGACGGCGGCGCTGGGAGTGGCAGGGCGGTCGCCGTACGCTCGTCTTCGACCTCAGGGGCCCATGGCCCGAGAAGGAGGCCCTGCGGACCGTGGCCATGCCCGGCCGATGGGTAAGCCTGGACGGCAAGGTGACGATCACCGACCTCTCGCCTGAGCCACTCGGCTTTGCCCTCCGCGTGTCTGACCGCCGCAACGGCCCCTGGGGCAGCATCCACTTCGACGTGCTGGACTGCCCGCCCCTCCGCGAGGCGCCCGCCCGGTACCGCAAGGGCGACGTCATCCTCGAGACCGCATTCCGCATCGAGGCCGGCCGCAGGCCCGAGCCGGCACGCAAGGAGTAGCCGACCCATGCCCGTCGTCACCACCCACCTTGAAATGCATTCGTCCGACGAGATACGGCCCAAGCCGTGCGCCGACCCGCTCTTCCAGGTCGTCCGCGCCGGGGTGCCGCAGTGGCAGGTGAACCGGTTCCTCTACCAGTTCGTCGGCGGCCCGTGGAACTGGGACTTCTACCTGACCAAGACCGAGGAGGAGTGGCGGGCGCTGACCGAGGCGGGCGACCTGCACACCTTCATCGCCCTGTACGACGGCTCGCCGGCGGGCTACTTCGAGCTGCGGCAGGCCGACGGCGAGGTGGAGATCTGGCACTTCGGCCTGGCGCCGGCCTTCATCGGCAAGGGGCTGGGCGGCCCGCTCCTCACCCGTGCGCTGGAAGAGGCGTGGAAGCTGCGGCCCAGCCGCGTCTGGGTCCACACGTGCGACAAGGACCATCCCGCAGCCCTGGCGAACTATCAGGCGCGGGGCCTCAAGCCCTTCAAGGTGGACACGGAGACCGACTGACCGGCGAGCGGGGGCGCTGCTACCAGCCGGCCGGCCGGTCGCTCTGGAGACACTCACGGCCGGTCCTTCGGAGTAGGCTGGGATAGCCACCGATGATGCCATAATGATGTCATTGTATGATGCGGGTCCTGGCGACCTTCCGGGTCGTTGCGGACCGCCAACGCCCGAGGGCGGCACGGAGGCGGGAGCGAGTAGCGCTCCCGGTCTTGGGCCTGCCACTGAGTTTGCAGTCGCTACTGATCCAGCGGCGGCCGCATGCGATACCTCCGATGCCGATCCCCCTTGGTTCCCTGAGTGACGCTCCCGCGTGACGCGCCACCCACTGGTTGTCTGCCTCCCGCCCTGAACCTGCAGTCCCAGCGCACGACGCCGCCACGCCCTATCACGTCCGGCGTGTGAAACGAAGCTGCGCACCGGCGTGCTGCAGTCGCCGCGGTTCCCGTTGGGTTTCGCCCAGAACGAGCGGAGCCTTCCGGCGGGGCTCTGACCACAGGCGCCGTGCGGGCAGTTTCAGGAATTCCCGAGGCATACCCCTTCGGGGGATGCCGAAACTACCCAGATTTTGCCTCGCGCCTGCCGGCCTTCACCGGAGGCGTCGACAGAGGAGATGCCATGCGCGTTCAGTCACTCGGCACACTGCTTTGCATCGTCGGTGTCCTGCTACCCGCCGCCCATTGCGGGGGCCAGCAGCCGGCGAAGGAGGGTTCGGAGGCGTCACCGGCCGCCAAGTCCGGGGGAGGCAAGCACTGGACCTCCTTGAGCGATCTGGCCACGGGCCGCTTCGCAGTATTCACGGGTACCGTCCACGATGCCTGGGCCAAGAAGCACTACCCCAAGTCCCAGGTCACCCTCTTCGACAGCACGTCCTCGCTCATTATCTCGCTCCAGACGGGAAAGTCCGACGTGGCGCTGCTGGACCTGATCACGGCGCGGGTCATTATGAAGACAGCCCCGGGCCTCGCCATCCTCGACGACAAGGTGTTCGACATGCCGCTGGGCGTCGGGTTCCGGAAGGACAGCAAGCAGCTCCGCGACCGGTTCAACCGGTTCCTCGCCGGCATCCGCGCCGACGGCACCTGGGACGAGATGCACAACCGGTGGTGCATGAACGATCCCGAGCGGGCCGTGATGCCCGACATCAAGGTGCCCACCACGGGCGAGGAGGTGACCCTGGCCGTCTCCGTAGAGGACCTGCCCTACGTCGCCTACATTGAGGACAAGCTGGTGGGCTTCGATGTCGAGATGCTCCAGCGCTTCGCCGTGAAGGAGAAGCTCGCCATGAAGATTGTGGTGATCGACTTTCCGGCCCTGGTCCCTGCGCTCATGTCGGGGAAGTGCGACATGATATCGGACGGCATGGCCATATCCGAGGAGCGCGCCAAGAGCATCGACTTCTCCGACACCTACATGACGTTCCGCACCGCAGCCGTGGTCCTGGCCTCCAAGATCGCCCCGTCGCGCCGCGCGGAGACCTCCGGCGCCGCTACCGAGCCGACCACTTTCGTCGGCAAGGTCGCCCAGAGCTTCCACCGTAACCTCATCGTCGAGCGCCGCTGGCTCCTCATCCTGCGCGGCCTCTGGGCCACGGTGGTCATGTCCTTCTTCTCTACCATCCTGGGCACGCTGCTCGGCGCGCTCGCCTGCGCCATGCGCCTGTCCCGGAGCCGATGGATGCGCAACGTGGCCGCGGGCTATATCGCCGCGCTACGGGGCATGCCTGTCGTAGTCCTGCTCATGCTCATCTTCTACGTTGCCTTCGCGTCGGTGAACATCGACCCGGTCCTGGTGGCCGTCCTCGCCTTCGGGCTCAACTTCGGGGCCTACGTCGCCGAGATCTTCCGCACCGGCATCGAGGGGATTGACCGCGGCCAGACGGAGGCCGGCATCGCCATGGGCTTCACCAAGGCGCGGACCTTCCTGAACATCATCCTGCCGCAGGCCACGCGCAACATCCTGCCCGTGTACCGCGGCGAGTTCATCTCGCTGGTCAAGAACACCTCCATCGTCGGCTACATCGGGGTCGAGGACCTGACACGGGCGAGCGACATCATCCGCAGCCGCACGTTCGATCCGTTCTTCCCGCTCGTCATGGTGGCGGCGATCTACTTCTTCGCCACGTGGTTCCTCGGGCTGGCGCTGGACTACATCGGGCGGAAGACCGATCCGAAACTGCGCAGGAAGAAGGAGGTGGCGGCATGATCAGCGTAGAGCATCTGGCCAAGAGCTTCGGGAGCGTCCATGTACTCAAGGACGTCAATGCCGAGATCTCCAAGGGCGAAGTCATCTCCATCATCGGCCCGTCAGGCACAGGCAAGAGCACCTTCCTGCGCTGCCTCAACCTGCTGGACCAGCCCACGGGCGGACACATTGTGATCGACGGGCAGGACATCCTGGCCAGAGGCGCCGACGTACCAGCCCTCAGGCGAAGGATGGGCATGGTCTTCCAGTCGTTCAACCTCTTCGCGCACCTGACCGTGATGGAGAACCTGACCATAGGCCCGGTCAAGCTCCTCGGGCGGCCGCTACCGGAAGCGAAGAAATCAGCCATGGAGCTGCTGCGCACGGTCGGCCTGACCGAGAAGGCCCACGCCTTCCCCGACGAGCTCTCGGGCGGCCAGAAGCAGCGCGTGGCCATCGCCCGTTGCCTCTCCATGGAGCCCGAGATCATCCTCTTTGACGAGCCCACTTCGGCCCTCGACCCTACGATGGTCAGCGAAGTGCTGGCGGTGATCCGCAAGCTCGCGAAGCAGGGGATGACCATGGCGATCGTCACCCACGAGATGGACTTCGCCCGCGACGTCTCCTCCCGCGTGTTCTACATGGACGAGGGCATCATCTACGAGGAGGGGCCGTCCGAGGTCATCTTCGGCAACCCGGTCCGCGAAAAGACCAGGGACTTCATCGGCAAGGTCCGCAGCCTCGGCTTCCACATCGGGAACGGGAACTACGACCTTTACGAGATCCATGGGAAGATCGCAGGGTTCTGCGAGAAGCATATAGTTCCGTCCAAAACCACCACGGTGGCCCAGCTACTCACGGAGGAGTTGCTTACCGTCCACGTCGCCCAGCCCGGCCCGGTGGACGTCGACCTGTCAGTACACTACTCCGAGAAGCAGGCAGCCGTCGAGCTGCGCGTGGTCAGTTCGGGCCCCGAAGGCAACCCCCTGATCACCGCGAATGTGCCCGATACGCTGGGCCTAGACCTCATCCGCAGCTTCTCCAAGGATATCATCTATACGCGGGAGGGCGGGCGCAACAAACTCTCCGTCCAGCTTGCCTGATCATCAAGCGGCAGGGCGGGACCGACCCCGTGCCGGTTCGCCCTGCTGCCTGAGGAACTGGAGCAGGCTACCCTTGCTGTCGGCGCGGATCACGGCCGTCACTGCCCTGGGCGGGAGGCAGCGGTGCGCCAGGCCTGTGCAGGTCATCCGGGAGAGCGCCTGCTACGCCTCGCGCCGGCCGGGCGGTTCCCGATGAGGCCACGGCGTCACGCCTGATGGCCGCCCCGGCTGCCATCCCCAGCGGTATGGGAAGCCAGAACGAAACGCCTCGGAAGAGGAGGCATGACGCCAGCGCGGCGCCGGGCGGCACGCCGAGCCCGCGCAGCAGGATGGTGATCGATGCCTCTACCACGCCGATGCCCTGCGGCACAAAGGAGACCAGCGCCACTGCGCCGGAGATGACATACATCGCGGCGATCATGAGCGCCGGGGCCTGGACGCCGAACGCGCGGCACGCCGCTACCAGGGCGAATGCATCGCCCACCTCGCGCACGAGGCAACCAGCCACCGAGCCGAGCAGGACCTTTGGGCGCCTCCTGGCCATAGCCGCCGTGAAGTGCAGGAACCGAATCAGCCGGCCGGATGCCCGCGGCCACCTGCGGAGGGCCAGGGCCAGCCCGGCAGCCACGCACACGACGATGCCCGAGAGCGCCATGACTGCCGCAGCCTCGCCGGGCGTCAGGGCATGCGCAGCCGCCAGCGCAACCAGCGTCGCCACCGCAAGCAGGGCGAAAACACCGTAGTCGAGGGCGTAGACAAGAGCCATCGCCGCGACGGTGCGCGACGGCGCCACGCGGTTGGGAGGCGCGTCGGCGGCGAGCAGGCCGACGAGTGCGGCGCCTCCTCCGAGACCGGCAAGCGGCATGAGGCGGTCGGCGGCTGTCCAGGCCAGCACGCGCGGCATCAGGTGTGGCCAGCGGCAAGTCGAACTCCGGGCGCCTACGGCGCGCAGGGCTCCGGCAAAGAGCATCTGGTAACCCACGAAGTGGAGGATCTGCCCACCGACCGCAGCCGCGAGCCAGCCGGCCTGGGCGCGGCTCGCGAGGTCGAGCAGATGTGCGGGGGTTACCGGCGCGGTTCGCCATGCCAACCAGAGGCCCAGGGCCAGGGCCGCCACGGGTATGAGCCAGAGCCAGAAGCGCGCGCGGCTCGGCGCCGGGGCGATCGTCATCAGCGTTCGAGGTCGCACGGCGTGTGGAGCCTGCGCCGCCGGGTCGCGCCGCGGCCCATCGCCGGCGCCGGCACGGCTACCTCCTCCAGATGCCCCCTGTGCGGCAACGAAAGGGCGAGCCGCGTCCGGATGCCGTACTTGAGGGGCTCTGTGAACGGCAGGCAGAGCCTCACAGGTCGCGCGGCGGGGGCTCCGTGCATGGCCAACCACGTAAGGGCCTGAGCTATGGCAGTAGCCTCCCCCGCAGCAGCAGGCCACCCGCGCGGATCACCGTGCCCTTGTAGCGGTTCGCGTCGAAGCCGGGCTTGGCGCGCTCGGCGTTGACCACGGCGCTCCGGTCGGGCTCCACTGCGTCGATGCGGACCGTTACGGTATGCTCGCCGGGAGCCAGGCCGCCCGCCGCCGGGAAGTTGGCCAGCCGGTGATAGGTGCAGAAGACGTCGAACCGCGAGATGGGGCCGCTCTCCTTGCCGTCCACGGTAACCACCACGCGGCCGGCGTCCGGACCCATCAGGTCGTAGACGCCCGCACCGGTCCCCATGAAGCGGAAGGTGAGTGTCTCGCCGGGCGCGCGCGCCTCCCAGATGCCGGGCATGTTGCCGCCGAACGCCCGCACCAGGCCGTCCTCGGCGCCGAGATGCTTCCAGCCGGGGCTCACCATGGAGGCCTGGACCGGCGCCAGCGTGGCATCCTCCCAGTTATCCGCGTTCATCGGCTTGCCCAGGGCGTGGGGCTTCGGCTTGGCGCCGGCCGACCATTCCTCCAGTGCGCCCTGGACGATCTCGGCGTAGATGGCGTGCCCGGCGTCCAGCGGGTGGACCCGGTCATGCGAGAAGACCACGCGCCCCTTGGGATCGGGTTGCGGCGCGCCCGCGGCGTCGAACTCCGGGGCGACGACGAGCTTGTCGTCGCGCTGCATCTCGGCGATGCGAAGCGCCACGTTGATCGCCGGGATGCCGTACCGCTCCGCCACGCGCTCGTCGGCGGAGGCCGACGGCGGGCAGACCCCGCGCTGCAGGGGCGCCTCGAAGCCGCCGACGAAGGTGTAGACGAAGCAGATATCGGTGGTGGGGCCGGCGCGCCACGTCTGCCGCACGATGCCCTCCATGGTCCGCACGATCTGCTCGGGCGGAGCGCCGCCGTCGTTCACGGCGAACTCCACGAAGACGAGGTCCGGCTTGTGGCTCAGCACATCCTGCCCGCAGCGATAGGCCGCGAGGTCGGAGCCCGTGCCGCCGATGGTGGCGTTGACCTCCTCCACCTTCGCCGCCGGCCAGCGCTTGCGGAACCACTCCAGCGTCTTCACGCGCCAACCCGCCGCCGCCGTGATGCTCCCGCCGAAGTAGGCGATCCGCACCGGCTTCCCCGCGTTCAGCTTGGCCAGTACATTGGGCAATCCCCCGCGCCGGACCGTGAGCCGCGCGGGCGCTTCGGCGGGAGCAGGCGCCTGGGCAACCACAGCCGACGCGGAGACGGTCAGCAGGGCGGCAAGGCAAAGCGCGTTCATAGGGCGATCCTCCGGGCCGGCGGGAGCATGCCGGTTCGGTGCATTGTGGCACGCCGAGCCCCGCAGGGCGCCTCCTGCCGCGCCGCCGTCGGCCGGCGCAGGTCGATCACTCGCCCAGGAGACGGATGAAGCCATCGACCGAGAGCCCGGTGTCTCGGATAATGTTCTGCAGCACCTTCGGGTGCAGTATCTTGCCGGCGTGGGTCGGCACGGTCACGCGGATGCCTTCGGCGTTCCCGTAGATGAAGTGGCTGCCGCTCGAGCGCAGCAGCACCCATCCGATCCGGCCAAGCACACGGATCGTCTGGTCCGCCGTTACGCGCGGCAAACGGGGCATCAGGCAGCGACTTCTAGGGCTGTCACGCTGACCATTCGCGGCCTCGGAATCTCCTCGCCGCGGCTCTGCCGCTCCCGGATGTGGAGGGCCACGGCGTCGCGGATGCTCGCGAGGACCTCCTCGTAGGTCTCGCCCTGCGTGTAGCAGCCCTGGAAGGTGGGGCACTCGGCGTAGAACCCGTCATCGTCCTGTTCGACAATGATCGGCATCACATAGGTCATTGGGCTCTCCTCAGGCTGTTCCGCGCGGCGGCGTGACCTGCGCAGATGGCTCATTGTACTCCCCCGATGCCGCGCCGTCGCCGGGCGAACCGCCCGCCGTTGTCGACGAGCCCGTCAACAATGTCACTGATGTCAAAGCCTTTGACGTTATTGACCTCAGTGACGGGATTGTCATGATGGAGGCGTGCCGCCGAGGAGCACGTTCTCCGCGCGACTACGCAGGAGGAGGGGCTGCTCCAGGGGTGTGCCGCCCACGGGCGAGTCGCCGCCGCGCAGGACGTTGCCGTGAACGGCGATGTTGTCGCTCTCGGACCCGATGAAGATGGCGTGGCGGTCGCCGTCGGCGCAGACGATGGTGTTGCCGACGATCGTGACGTCCCGGTGGCCGTGATCGTCCTTGTACGTCTCGCGGTTCGGGTAGGTGAGCCAGATGCCCGCACGCACCCACCAGGCGGCCTTGGGGTTCTCGATGGCCGCGTCGTTGCGCACGGTGTTGCCCGTGATCGCCACGCCCTTGCAGGCGAAGAAGAGGCTGATGCCGCCGTTCACGGCGTTGCGCACGGTGTTGCCGGTGATGACCGAGTCGTCGCACCACTCCAGGTCGAGACCCACATCGGTGGCGCCATCGACGATGTTGCCGGCCAGGATCACCCGTCGCGCCCCGGCGCCCCAGATGCCGCCTCCGCCGCCGTTCTTCACCATGTTGCCCTGGAACAGCAGGTCCTCGCTGTCCTTCGTCTCCCACTTCCAGTTGCCCCAGAACTGGAGCCCGTGGAGCTTCGCGTTGACCACCGTGTTGTTGAGCACCTTGACGCGGTGGGAGAACGAGAGCGATACCGCCTGCTGCACGTCGCGGAAGTCGCAGTCGCGGATCGTCAGGTCGTCGGCGTTGGCCGTGGCGACGCAGACGCGGCGGCAGTTGCGAAAGGCGACCCGCTCCACCGTGGCGAAACGCGCGTCGCGACCCAGATGCACGAGGCCGGGCTCTGCGGACCCGCCTGTGCTGCCGGCGCTACCATCGACCGCCAACCGGCTCACCTCCGAGCCCTCGCCGAGTTGCAGCAGGACGCCCGTTCCCCTGGCCACCCGCAGGACGGAAGCCGATCCGTCGCCGGTCAGCCGCACGTGCGGGGCGAAGACAAGGGGCTTCGGGCCGACCAGATACGCGCCGGCCGGCACAGTGACGGTGCGAGGCCCCTTGGAGAGCGCCTTCTGGAAGGCGGCCGTGTCGTTGGTCTTGCCGTCGCCCTTGGCGCCGAAGTCGCGAACGCTGACTGCCCTCGTGGCCGGGACCGCGGGCGGCACAGTGAAGAGCATAAGCATCGAAAGGCAGGCCAGTGCAGCCGTCATGCGTGTCACACTCCTCATGTGGACCCGTTGTGGGGCCGCGCCCGTCTTTATACCAGTCGCACCATCGCTCGCAGGCTTGCGAAATGAGCGCCCATCCGGTTTGCCTCGCCGCACACCAGACAAGGAAAGACGCACGTGCTTCCTCACCTCGGAATGATCCTGGCCTCGGCGGCCCTCCTGACCCGCCTGGGGGCGCTCCCGGACGACCCGCTCTCGGAGGCGGCCATCCTCCGCGAGAAGCCGCTGGGGCCCTACGTTAAGCTGACGGCGACGCAGCGCGCCTCGGTGCGGTCGTTCCGAGCCACGGACCGGTTCGTGGCTACCTACTACTTCTTCTGGTACGACTACCCAACCGGCGAGCACTTCCGCAATGCGGACGGCTCCGATGCTCTGGTGGACCATCCGCTGAACCCCTCCGCCGTCAGCTACCGGAGCGCGGCCTGGCACCGGAAGGAGCTGCTGGACCTGATGGGCGCGGGCATCGACGTGATCGTGCCGGTCTACTGGGGCGCCCCGCCGGACAAGGCTGCGCGCTTCGAGGGTCACTACGCGGGCATCGCGCCGCTGGTGGAGGCCGCGCAACGCCTCATCGCCGAGGGAAAGAAGCCACCCAGGATCGGGCTCTTCTACGATACGTCGAGCCTCTCGGCGTCGGGCAACATCGTGGGCAAGCACGTCGACCTGAGCGTGCCTGACGGCAAGGCCTGGCTCTACGCCACCATACGGGACTGGTTCTCGGCGGTGCCGCCCGCGCTCTGGGCGGCCATCGACGGCAAGCCGATCGTCTTCCTCTATAGCGCGGGCGGCGCGAAGGCCGGGACCGACGATCCTGCCGTCTTCGACTACGTACGGACCCACTTCGCCCGCGACTTCGGCGGCGTCGCGCCCTACCTGGTAGCGGAACACTCGTGGGTGGCGCCGGCCGACAACGGCTACGACTGGGGAGCTGCCTTCGCGCACAAGGCCTACGGCGTGGCGGCGATCGGTCCCGGCTACGACGACTCATCGGTGCCCGGCCGCACCAGCCCGAAGATTGATCGCCGCGGCGGCGCACTCTACCGCGAGCGCTGGGAGCACCTGCTCTCGCTGCCGCCCGCCACGCGCCCGAAGATCGCCATCATCGAGACCTGGAACGAGCTGCACGAAGGCACCGACATCTGCGAGACCCGCGAGTATGGCCGCAAGTACATCGACCTGACGCGCCGCTACGCCGCGCTCTGGCGCGCCGGTGCCCACACCAAGCCCATCAGCCCCTTCGCGGGCCTTAAGAGCGCCTCGATCACCTTCGGGCCGGAAGGGCGCAGCGCCGGGGTGCGGCTGGTTGAGAACGGCGACGGCCTGTTCGGCATCGCCTCGGCCCAGGGCTCAGGAGTCGTCGAGACGAAGCCCAACCCGATCAACGGCGAGCAGTTCCTCTACATCAATGTGGATGACGGCTTCTACTGGGAGGCCTCCGGGCCCGTCACGGTGGAGTTGGAGTGCCTCGACCAGGGCGGCGGCGCGCTGGCGATCACCTACGACTCCACCGATGCCAGGGCCCAGTTCGGGGGCACGTACAAGACGACGCCTACGCAACCCCGCGGCGACACCGGCCGTTGGCGGGTCTTCAGCTTCCGGCTGACCGACGCCCGCTTCGCCAACCGGCAGAACAGCTTCACCGACTTCCGCATCAGCGCCGGCGGCACGAAACTCGTCATCCGCCGCATCACGCTGAGAAAGGGCTGAGCCATGGGGCGCACCGTGCCGGTCGTCATCGCGCTGGCGGCGCTGGGCCTCCGGGCAGAGGCGCAGTACCCGCGCATCGGAAACCTCTGGGGCGTCTCGCCGGCCAGCGTCGAGTATGCCAGGTGGTCGCGCTACGGGCTGATCGTCTCCTCCGGCGGCTCCCTGGGCACGTGGCGCAACTTCTCGACGCAACTGCGCAAGCGCAACCCGCGGATCGTGTTGCTGGAGACGGCGGCATTCATGAACCTCGGCAAGCCCGAGGCCACGCCCTTCATGCGCGACGAGTGGTACCTGCGCAAGCCCGACGGCGGCAAGGTGATCTGGTGGGCCGACCAGGTCTACACGCCCAACCTGCTGGTGGGCCCGTGCCTCGATTCGCTGGTGAAGCAGAGCCTCATCCAGGCCGATGCGCTGGTGCGCGAAAAGCTGGTAGATGGCCTCTTCTACGATAGCGTGGTGGGCGCGGCCACCTGGCTGGGCGACGTGGATACGGACCGCGACGGCAAGGCCGACCGCGCGGCCGATGTCGACCTGCGCTGGTGCGACGCCCAGTGCGCCTTCTTCGACCGCGTCAAGGGCGGCCTCGGCGGCGCGGCCATCGTGGCGAACGACGCCGCTACGCGCCACCAGACGCACATCAACGGCCGCCTCTTCGAGGGCATTCGCCTGCTGGACCAGGTAGACGGCGGCGGCATGAGCATCCAGGAGGCGGTCAGCATCCTCACGGGGTGGATGGAGGGCGCCACCCAGCCGGGCCTCACGTTCGCCATCGCCACGCACCCCATCGGCTGGCAGGCGCATCGTGTGGGCGTGGGCAGCACCGTCACCTCGCGCGGCGAGCTGGATAGGGCTAGGCGCGACTTCCGGCGAATGCGCTTCGGGCTGGGCGTCACGCTCCTCACCAACGCCTACTACGCCTACGACCTCGGCACCGTCTGGTACGGCCTCCCCTGGTGGTACGCCGAGTACGACGCGCCGCTGGGGCGTCCGCTGGGTCCGGGGCGCGAGGTGGCGCTGGAGACGCCGGTCTCCGTCGCCTCGTGGCGCGCCGGGCAGGCTACATCGGCGTTCCAGATGGACCTCGGCGTCGAGGCCTCGCCGCAGGGCATCCGCGGCGGCACCGAGGATGCGTCCGGCGGATGGCGGCGCCTCTTCGGCACGCGGCCCTCGCGCATCCGGTTCGTGCCGGGTCGGACCTACCGCATCCAGGCCCAGTGCGAGCTGACCGCCGCCACAGGGCTTGTCCAGTTCCAGCTCCGCACGCCTACGGGCGGCTGGGAGAAGCACGACAAGGGCATCCGCACCTTCAGCGGCAAGAAGGGCGACCGGTGGACCATCGACGTGACCGTGAAGCCCGACGCCTACGACGACTACGGAGCCGAATGGCACATGAACGGCGCGGGCGGCCTGCTGCTCAAGGGCCTGACCGTCACCGAACCCACGCGGAGCTACTGGGAGCGGCGGTTCAGCGGCGGCGCGGTGCTGGTGAACGGCGGCGACCGGCCCCTTCGTGTGCCGCTGGCGCAGCCCATGCGCCGCCTGAAGAGCGCCGAAGCGCCCCTGCACACCGCGGAGGCCGACGACGAGGAGACGGCCTTCAGCTGCTCGGCGGGATGGCAGAGCCGCATTCGCGAGGACCGCGTCGTCGGAGCGGGCTACCGCGTGGCGCGCAAGCCGGGCGCCCGAGCCGCGTGGCGCTTCACCGCGCCCTCGGACGGCCTGTACACGCTCTTCGCCTGCCTGCCCGGCGGACGGTCGTGGACCAGCGCCGCCCTCTACCGCTGCGGCGCAACCCGCGCAGTCGTGGACCAGCGGCAGGGCGACGGCGGCTGGGTGCGCGTGATGCAGGTCCGCATGAAGGCCGGCGAGGCGCGCACGCTGGATCTCGTGAGCAGCGGCCCGGGCGAGACGGCGGCGGATGCGGTCCGCATCGAATCGGCCGCCCGGCTCAACGACGGCGCCACGGCCAGCGCCGTCGTGCTGCCCGCGCGGGATGCCGCGGTGCTCCTGAACCGCTGAGGGGCTACGGGAGGCGCATCCGTTTCATCCGCGTGACCGCGTTGTCCGGCGGCGCTAGGCTCTCGACGCGATGCACCTCCGAGGCTTCGCCCCGGTAGTAGAGCCGGCAGTAGACCTCGACCGCCTCCGCGGGCCTCGGGATCGCCGGCGCGGTGAACCGTGGCCGCGACGCGGATTGGGAGCTGGGGGCAAAGGGCGACCGGGCGCGCTCCGCTTCGACGAGCCCCCTCAGCGTGGCCTCAGCGCCCACGGTCAGCGGGAAGTCCCGGAACCCCATCCAGGCCGGGAACGTAACCTGCACGTGCGCGACCGATGCGGGGTGATGCATGGGCTGGTCAAAGTACGGGGCATCAACGGTCGCCCATCCTACACATGACCCATCCGACGAGGAGTCAAGCCGCGACCATGACTCAATCCGCGACCATTGAGAGAACACAGCCGCCATGACCGTCAGGATGACCAGCCGCACGACGATCCGGACAGATCGAGGGGCCTCCGAAGGAGGTCCGGTGAGCGACTTGACGATGGTCGCCGCGCGGACGGCTTTGGCCGGCGGCAGGGCCTGACCGCAGCCGCCGCAGTAGGTGTCAGCTTCCCGCGCGGGGCGTCCACACGATGAACAGCGGGTCGTTCCCATGTCACTGCCGCCTTCCTGCCCCGGCGCGTCGCCCGTAGAGCCAGGCGCCGGCCGCCGCGGCCGCCACAACAGGCGCCGCGATGAGCGCGGAGGTGAGCAAGAGGACCGCGGCGCTCGGGCGGCTGCACGCGATCGCGTACCCGGTGGCCGCGACCATGGCCGCGCAGATCAGGGAGAGGACGCCGGCGAGCGGCACCCAGACCCGGAACCGGAGGGCCGGCGCGATGGCGGCGAAGGCGAGCCCGCCCGCCAGCCCCCCGGCAAGGGCGAGCGGCGGGCCCCACGCCAATCCATAGTAGCCGGGGCAGAGGATGCCGCAACCCGCGCCGAGGAACGGGACAACGAGCAGTACGGAGCCCACTGCCGCTGCCGCGAACGCTCGCCCATGAGACACTGACCGCGGCCGGCAGTCGGAAGCTACCTCACTCATATGCTCCTCCGTCATGGGCCCAGCAGGGCCCCGCACACCATCAGGGCATAGGTGGCGAAGCCCGCCGCAACCATCGTCAGCAGCATCGCCATGCGCATGGCAAACGGCCCGGTCCTGCCGATGATGGTTGCGAGAGCCAGGTCGATCACCATGATCACACCGAAGCCCATGCAGGCCTGCTCCAAGGTCACCATGCTTGCGCGATGGGCAACGACGACGGCTGCCACCACGAGCGCCACATGCGCGAGCATCGAGAAGGCGACGCCGGCCATGACCTGCATCGCAACCGGCCGGCCATGCAACGGCGGCCTACTTTGCGTCCGCACCCGCGGTCTCCTCGGCTCGCACCACAAGCACGAACAGGCTCGCGCCCAATGGGCCGAAGAACGCCCCTGGCCATCCACCGGCGATGATCGGCAGAGCCATCAGGGCGGCGCAGGCCCCGGTGGCACATGCCGGCAGCGACGTATCGCCACGGCGCCTCTGGACGATCCATACGGCGATCCAAGCCACGACCAGCTCGGCGGTGTAGACACCGACCAGCGGATGTCCGAAGTCCGGTCCCGTATAGCCGCTGCCCAACTCATAGGGCGATGTGGCAAACGTCAGATACAACCAGCCGAGGAACCCGACGATGGAAGCGGCGGCACAGATAGCCGCGGTGGCCAGCAGGCTACCGAGGCAACCGCAGCCGGCGCTTCCGGCCGTACGACCTCGCTTCACCATGTGCCGTGTCCTCCTGGAATAAGTCTACGACCGCCTGCTCGCCGGCGCAAGGGGACCTTCGGCCCATTTCCGGCAGGCGGGTACACTGCCAATGCCGCCAGCCGTCAGACCTCGCCGGCAAGGAAGCCCCCAGTGCCACTCATCGATACCGCCCAGATGCTCCGCGCCGAGCGCGCCGCAGGCCGCGCCGTCGGCGCCTTCGAGCCCTACAACGTCGAGCAGATCGTCGCCGTCATCGAGGCGGCCGAGGCCGAGCGAGCGCCGGTCATCGTGCAGCTCTGGGCGGAGGTGATCGAGACCTACGGTTTCCCCGCGCTCTGCTGCGTCGTGCGCGAGCTGGCGGGCCGGAGTTCGGCGCTCATCTCGCTCCATCTGGACCATTCGGACGACGACGCGCTTATCGACGCCTGCCTGGAGAACGGCTTCAGCAGCGTCATGTTCGACGGCTCGCGCCTGCCCTACGAGGAGAACCTGGCCCGTAGCCGCGACGTGGTGCGCCGGGCGCGCAAGGTGGGGGCGTCGGTGGAGGCGGAACTGGGCATCGTGGGCAACATCGCCGAGTACGCCACGGAGGAGGAGGCCCACGCGGCCATCCAGTCCCTGCTCACCACACCCGAGCAGGCCGCCGAGTTCGTGCGCGAAACGGGCATCGACATCCTGGCGCCCGCCGTGGGCTCCATCCACGGCTGTAGCCTCCCCTTCGCCCGGCTCGACGCGCCGCGCATCGCCGCCATCGCCGAAGCCACGGGCGTGCCGCTGGCGCTGCACGGAGGCTCCGGCGTGGGCGAGGGGCAGATCCGCGCGGCCATCGCCGCCGGCATCGCCAAGATCAACGTCGACACCGAGGTCCGGCAGGCCTCCATCGCCACGCTGAAGCAGGCCGTAGCCGCTATCGGCTCAGGCCCGCAGGAGCCGCCGGACTACGCCCGCGTGCCCCGCGCCGTCCGCGTCACCACCCGCGAGGCGGTGGCCGCCCGCATCCGCGCCATGAGGTAGCGGCGGGCGGACGGCGAGGCTACGGCTTGGCTCTGGTTTCCGCATCTCCCGCCGGCCGGTAGCCCTCACCGGCTCACCTTGAGGTCGACCCAGTTGGCATGGTCGCAGTTACCTCCGTCGCCGGCATCCTCCACCACCAGCTCCAGCCGCCGCCCACCGGCCACATTGATCTCAAAGGACTCCGCGTCCATGCCGGCCTGCAGCACATGGCTGCGCCGCACCATCCGGCCGTCAAGCCGGACCGCCGCGACGATGGTGCCCTGGGATTCCTCGCCGGGCTGCACACCGACCGCCCCCGTGACGCGCCTGGCTCCGGCCGGAAGGGCAATGACGATGGTCGACGTGGAATGCGTGCCGAGTCCCTCGGCGTAGGTCACCGAGCCGATGCGCAACGGCTTGCCTCCTACGCTCTGGTTGACACGCAGGAATCCCCAGCTCTGCTTGTGCGATACGACCGGGCCTGCTTCTCCCGGGAAGGCGTAGATCTGCTCGTGGACGACCTCATCGCCCGCCATGTTGACCCAGACCGAGGCGCAGGCGGCGGCGTGGCCGGCCTTTGCCGCGGCAAAACGTCCATCCAGCGTCGTGTCAAGCGCTTCCGCGGGCGTCGCACCGTAGCCCACCGTCACAGGCGAGTTGCTCAGACACTCGCCCACGCGGGATACGGCCCAGGCGTCAGAGACCGAGTCGCCCTGGTTGTACCGCCCAAAGAACTGCCACCCATCGCGGTCCAGACCGACAGCCATGCCGTCGTAGCCGCTCACTGTCCTGATGCCGCCGGCATATCGGGCTGTCATGAACTCATTGAGCAGCGGCGAGTAACCTTGTAGTTCACGATAGTAGACCATGTTGCTGCATCCGCACAGCATCAGGTGCCGAAGCCTGCCCTGACCGAGGGCCGGGTCGCTGCGCCCCAGGCTGAACCATGTGTCGAACCGCCGGCCTCGCGCCACACCCCGACCGAGGTTCATCTCATCACTCAGCGGTCCCATATGTGTTGAGATTGCCGCTACCGTGCAGGCCTCCAGGTCCCGTGCAAACCGTGGCTCCATGGTCAGGTTACTGCCGAACGGCACGCTGACCGTTGAGCCGTCCGCGAGCTTCAGGTCGCGCCTCGCCGTCGGCTCTCCGCCAATGAAGGTGTAGGCTCCCAGCCCCTGCACAAACGGCTCAACGTTGGCATTGCTCCAGCCCGACGCAGCCGAGGACCGGGTACCCAGCGCGGAGCCGACCCGTCCGTGGACCTGCCACCACTGATGGCTCCACCATCGGTCGCCCGGTCGGCGCTGGTTCGGCCTGGAGCCGTCTGGCGCCTCCTGGCCTCCGCCGAGGCTGTCGTGAGCGAATGGGTTCTGGCGCATCCCCATGTGCAGGATGCCGTCACCCAGGAAGCTCTGGGCGTTGGCCACGAACCGGGGTTCGCCCTCGTCGTAGAAGGCGCCCACGCGAATGGGTCCGAGGTCCGCCAGTGCGCCGGGCTCGCCTGAGCCGGCGATGGAGGCGTCAATCAGCCCATCTCGAAGCCGGGACACCTCCGGCGAGCCCTGGTTCGTATCGATGCGCAGCACACGCCGGTCATCGTTAAGGAAGACGCTGAAGTGGTTAGGCCCTCCGGCCCTCTCCGTGCTGAAGCGAACCCACGTCCGAAAGCACCGCTGCCTGATGCCCTCGCCGCCGAGTCGTGTGAGGAGTGACTCGCGCTTGATGGTGACGAACGGCGTCATCGCCCGGCCGTTAGGCGTGAGCCGGTACTGCAATGCCCGGGCATCATCTTCCATGGCTTTCAGGCACGAAGCCGACGGGCGAACCCGACGCTCGCCCAGGGGTAACGGTGGCTGGGCGCCGGCCACCAACGGCGCCCAGGCCCGCGGTCGGAGCGTCTGGTTGCCTGCCGCATCACAGCGATAAACCCACTCGGCGGCGGAGACCTCGACCCACGAACCGTGCGCCGCCACCCAGAGGTCGGTGACGGAATCCATACCGGCCGCATCCAGGAACCGCCGCGCCTGTCTGCGCGCCAACCGCGCCACCTCAGATTCCGGCGCCGGCAATGCCGAGCCCACTGCCGCCGATGTGGCCGGGTCGTCGCCGGCACAGCTCGCGCCAACGGCCGTAACAAGGAGCAGGAGTGACACGAGCGATGTGTTCATCCCGGGGGCCCACCGGCCGAGGTGACCCATCGCTAGATGATCACCAGTACGTTCGGTCCAATCTTGCTGCCCTTACCGTACACCGTTCGTGACCCGTTCATGATGCGGAAGTCCATGCCGGAGCCCTGGCGGCCGAGCCGTACGACTCTGGCCCGCGAACCCGTCACCAGCACCAACGCCGTCTCGCGGGGGAAGCAGGTACCGGTCATCGGGATCGCCGGGTTGCCGTTCAGCTGCCGCTCCACGTCCAACCGCCACGGCACGAGCACCACGCGGTCGTACATCAGGGCCGTTGAGCTGGTGAAGTGCATGTTGCCGGTGAGTTGCACGTAGAAGGCCGCGCCGCGGAACCGGACGCTGCGGACCGACCTCCCCCTCCGGGTAAGCACGGCCCGCGTGCCCTTCTCGGCTAGTAGACGCGCGCTCGTGTCGCCGAACTCGCCGGCACCGCGCTTCTCGCCGTCCAGCGCGATGATCGGCGCCTTCGACACAGGCGCCGCCGGTACCGAGACGGCTCTCGCCGGCGCAGGCTGCACGGCAGGCTTCGTGCAGCAGGCAATGGATATAGGCAGAACCGCCACGACAAGCAGACCACGCATCAACAGCTTCATCCTGATAGTCCCCTCTCCAGAGAGCTCCGGGTCCACAACGGATCCGGATTAGATGGGTCCACTATACACGTCTATCGTGAACGCATCGTGAGAGACCCGCACTTGAGGATGCTGTTGAGCCACGTTCAGAGCAGAACCCGCCGAGTCCACGTGCGATTTTCACAGGAATCTGCGTGAGATCCTGTCAGACACGGCCGGATTCACCGGTTCTCTCACGATGCTCTCACGGTAGACCCTCATACTTGGAGTCTGCAAGTCGACGCCCGCACCGAACCCCCTGGCATCGGGCGCATTGCACACCAACCGAGGAGGAACGCTGCCATGGCCAACCGCAAGAACGTCGTGCTGTCTCGCCTGCCGTTGTCTACCCTCTTCGGACGGCGCCGATGGTCCGTCGGCCGGCGGCTGTAGCCGTTGCCGCGACGGCCCACGCCTCCAGCAGGATGGCCGGGACGACCGGCCTGCCGAGCGGATGGATGTGGTGCGCCGCAGGGGCTCCGATGCCCGTTCCTGCGGCGCGCCCCATGCTGAGGGGGATGCCCCACGTGGGCGGAAAGGACAGAAAGATGACCGTAAGGCTGAAAGCCGCTGCCCTGTGCCTGGTAGCCGCCCTGGTGGCCACCATCGGCGCGACGGCCGGGCAGGCGCGAAACGAGGCGAAGCCGCCCGCATCCCGCATGCCGGGCATGGAGATGCTCCACGCGGCGGCCCCGGCGGCCGTGGCGGACGCTAAGTTCATCCCCGGCGCTGCCGTTGCCGAGATGCCCAGGGAGAACGCCGACGGCACCCGCGACGTGCGTGGCAATCTGAGTATCCTCTGGCGCATGACCGAGGCGGGCGCCGCCCCGGAGGTGATCCTGAACCTGACCTGCGGCGCCGGTGGCGAGATGCGCCTGGAGGCGCCCGAGGAGTTGGCCCGCCTGCACGGCGGCCTCAATGCCCTCGACGGCCGGTTGGTGAACGCCCGCGTGCGGCCCAAGGGCCAGGGGGAGGACCTCTACACGCTGGTGGCAGTGCAACCAGAACCGCTCAGCGACCAGGCCGCGAGGGCCCGCGTGAAGCCGCTGGACGCCGCGCGCAGCAAGCGCTGGGTCACCATCCTCGTGCGCTTCTCCGACAGCGCCGATGTCACGCCGCACCCGAAGGAGTACTACGAGGGGCTGATGGGTTCGGAGTACCCCGGGATGGACCACTACTGGCGCGAGTGCTCGTACGGTTCACTGAACCTGGCGGGCAGCACGGTCGTGGGCTGGTACAACCTGCCGCAGCCCGTGTCGTACTACTGGTCGGGCAGCGGGTCGTGGAACTTCGGACTGATGTGGGATGACGCCACGGCTGCCGCCGACCCGGACATCGACTTCTCACAGTATGATGGCGTACAAATATGTACAAATATTAACACGTATCCATTTGGATACAGTCGCGGTTGGAGTGGCAACCTCGACGGTGTCGAGAAGAGCTACCACATGATATCGTGCCCGTTGAACGCCCAGTTCGCGGCCGCGACGGCGGCGATCATGGCAATGTCGATGGGCGCCTCGTATAGCTCCGGCGTGTCGCAATGGGATCTGGTCAGCAACAACTACGCAGGGCTCCGCACCGACCCGACCTACGGGTTCGTGCCCAGGCACGCCATCGCGTACAGCAAGGAGTGTCTTGGCGTCATCGCGCCGGAGCGCAAGCACCTGGTGACTGCGAAGAGCGACAGCACGGTGACGCTGGAGCGGCTGGCCCTGCCCGAGTCGAGCGACTCAAAGCTCTGGGCCCAGGTCTGCATCGGCGGATCGGCCACCCACTTCTATACGGTGGAGGCTCGCCGCCCCGCGGGCTATGACCAGGGCTCCATCCCGCGGGACGCCGTGGTGATCCACGAAGTCGATAAATCCCGCACATACTTTAACATGGTCTGGGTCGTCGATGCCGACAACAACGGCGACGTGAACGACGACGGCGCCGCGTGGACGCCGGGCGAGGCATTCTCCGACGACGTGAACGGCATCACCATCAGCGTCCTTAGCGCCACGCCTACCGGCTACACGGTGCGCATCCGCGTGACCAACGACACGCCGCCCAACGTGGTGAACAACACCACCGACTACGGCGCCGGCTCCCTGCGCAACGCGTTGCAGTGGGTGGCCACCAGGCCGGGCACACCGGTCATCTTCAATGTGCCGACTTCCGACCCGGGCTACGTCGACGGCGTCTTCCACTTCCGGCCCCGCGCCTCGTACCCTCAGCTCTACGCCAACGGCATGGTGATCGACGGCGCCACGCAGACGGCCTACACCGGCGACACCAACCCAAAGGGTCCCGAGGTCCACATCGACGGCAGCGACGCAGGGCCGTGGGCGACTGCGTGCGTGTTAAGCGGCAGCGGCTGTCGCGTACACTGCCTGGCCATTGGCTTCTTTGACGCCTTTGGCATCTCCGTTACCGGGGAAGGCGCTTCAAACAATACGGTAACAGGCTGCTACGTGGGTACCGCGGCTACCGGCGACGTAGCCGAGGCCATACGCTGGTGCGCCGTCCTCATTGAGAACGGCGCGCACCACAACACGGTCGGCGGCCCCACCGCTGCCGAACGTAACGTCCTATCCGGCAATGTCAATGAGGGCGTAGCTATCCGGAACTCCAACACCTACGGCAACAGGGTTGTGGGTAACTACATCGGCACCGATGCGACAGGGGCGCATGCCATCCGTAACGGCGCAGGTGTTGTGATCTATGCCGGCTCGCACCACAACACCGTGGGCGGGACCGAGCCGGGCATGCGCAACGTCATCAGCGGGAGCCGCGGCCATGGCGTCCACATCAGCAACGGGCACCACAACGCCGTTCTCGGCAACTACATCGGGACCGACGTAACAGGCTCCCACGCCATCGGGAACTCCGCCGGCGTCATCATGTCGGATGGCTCCCAGTACAACACCGTGGGCGACGGCACGGCTGCCGGCCGCAACGTCATCTCCGGCAACCGATGGTGGGGTGTCAACCACCTGCACACGAACACGAGCTTCAACACGACCGTCGGCAACTACATCGGCGCCGACGCCACAGGCATGGTCTCCGTTCCGAACGGAGACGGCGGCGTGGGCTTCGGCGCCTCGGCCTCGCGCAATACCATCGGCGGGGCCTCCGCCGGGCAGCGCAACATCATCTCCGGCAACTACGGAAACGGCGTCGGGCTGTATGACTCCGGCACCGATGAGAACGCCATCATCGGCAACTGGGTCGGCGTCACCGCCGACGGCAAGCAACCGCTGGGCAACTGGAACCAGGGCATAGACATCGCCTGGGGCCCGAGCCGAAACCGGATCGGCGACGCGGCGCCCGGCGAGGGCAATGTAGTGGCCGACAGCGCGGGCACCGGCATCTGGCTCTACGCCTCCGGCACCAACGCCAACCGCATCGTCGGCAACATCGTGGGCCTGGCGCCCGACGGCGTCACGCCCATGGGCAATATGAATAACGGCGTCGGCGTTGTCGACGGCCCGGCCGACACGGTGATCGGCACAGACGAGAAGGGCGGCGGCAATTTCATCTCCGCCAACCACGGGGACGGCATCTGGCTCTCGGCGGCGAACCGGACCGTCATCCAGAACAACATCGTGGGCCTCTCCAAGGACCGCCAGCAGGACCGTGGAAACTGGCACAACGGCATCCGGATTCAGAACGGCTGCACCGATACCCTCGTGGGCGGCCTGGGATACATGAACGGCAACGATATCGGCGCCAACCGCTGGACCGGCGTCGGCATCCATGATCTGACCACCACGGGCACCCGGGTGCTCGCTAACGGCATCGGCCGGTGGCAAAGCTTCGGCGACTCGTACGGGTGGGCCATGGGCAACCGCGACTACGGCGTCTACGCTGCCTGCGGCCGGGCCGAAATCAATTACAATGCGATAATCGGCAACTCAAGTAGCGGCGTTGTAATATGCAATGACGCATCAGGAGTTACTGTGCGTGCGAACCACATAAGCGCCAACGGCGGCCTCGGCATTGATATTTGGTACAACCAGAGCGGACCGAGCCCGACGCCCAACGACCCACAGGATACCGATACGGGGCCCAACGGCGTACAGAACTACCCGATCATCACCGCCGCGGGGCTCGCCGCCGGGGTTACCCAGGTGACGGCAGCCCTGGACAGCGTACCCAACACCGATTTCCGCATCGATTTCTACATCGCGGAACCTGATTCCTCGGGCCATGGCGAGGGCTCCGCATGGATCGCCGGCGCCGACGTCCGTACTGACGCCGACGGGAAGGCAACGGGCATCGGAACCAGCTTCACATCGAACCTGGGCCAGTACCTGACAGCCACGGCCACCAACCTGGCTACGGGCGAGACCAGCGAGTTCTCGCCGAACTTCTACGCCGGCGACGAGCTGCTGCAGGCCTTCTTCGTGACGCCGGATCGGCTCGTCGGCGGGGAAGACACGATGGCGACGCTGCAGTTGTCTGCTCCGGCTCCCGCCGGTGGGCTCAAAGTGCTGACGACCTTCGCGTTCTTCGCGGAGTTTCCTGATGGACCAGAGTACATCTGGGTGCCCGAAGGAGCAGCGGAATACTCCTTCCCGGTGGCAACCAACCCTGTCGAGGGCGAATGTACCATCGACATCATGGCCTGCGCGGGTCGGGCGTGGTACCACGCGCCGGTTACCATTTTGCCTGGTACGACCACCGTCTCCGTGGATGACGCTTCCGGGAGCATCGGGAAGTCGGCGCCGCTCGCGGCCACGCTGCTCTCCAAGGTCGGCCCGCTCAGCGGCATGACCATCGACTTCAAAGTCGACGGCACCGCGGTGGCGTCTGCCGTCACCGACGGCGCGGGCAAGGCCGCTCACTCCCTGGCCCTGACACCGGCCATCGGTGAGGGAACGCACGTCCTGACGGCCCTGTTCGCAGGGAGTAGCCCCTACGGGGCCTCGTCCGCCACAGGGACACTGACAGTGACCAAGCGCGCCACCGCGGTCTTTGTGGCCGACAGAACGGCGAGGGTACGCACATCCACGGTGCTCAAAGCCTATCTGTTCACTGAAAGCAACGTTCGGTTGCCGGCAAAGAGCCTCGAGATCAAGCTTGACGGCGTCTCAGTGACGACCGGTGAGACCGATGCTGAAGGCGGCGTCTACGCATACTATGCCATACCGGACGGCGTCGGCGTCGGCGTCCATCCGCTGGTCGCCGCGTTCGCCGGCGACGACGCCTACAAGCCGGCAACGGGCTCGGGCAAGCTTACCGTTACGGCAGGTGAGCTCTACATCTGGCCCTACTCGCGCACAGCCAGGGCGGGCGCTTCCCACAAGCTCCAGGCCTACGTGCGCAGCCTGCCGGACTATGTCGCTCAGGCGGGCAAGTCGGTGGCCTTCCAGGTTAACGGGACCGACATCGGCTCCGGCGTCTCCGGCGCCGACGGCTGGGCCTCCGCCACCTGGGCCATACCCGCCGACGAGGCCGCAGGGGCGCACACCCTCACGGCAGCGTTCGCCGGCGATGCCTGGTACAACCCGGTGACGGTCAACACCACGTTCAACGTGGTCAAGTAGACCCACAGGGCGGGCCCGCCGCAGCGCTGCAGCGGGCCCGCCCTTCCGACCCTCATCCCTCTACGGACCGCCAGCCGGCCGCCGGCTCACCGATCCGCATCCCGCCCCCGAACGCCGGCGCGGATAGCCGCCATACGGTAGTATTCCTCCCGTATCGGGGCGAGGGCGTGCAAGCCGCTCCGGAGTGGAGGGGACATGAGGGGTCGGCTCGCGAAGGTGGGCGCCGCGGCGGCAATGGCGCTGGTTCTGGCGATGGTCATCGGTCGTACCTCGGCGCAGACGATCGCGTCGGCGCCGTGCAGCGTGGCTCCCAGGATCGACGGCGTTCGATCGCCGGGCGAGTGGGACAAGGCCGCTGTGATGCCCGTCGGCCTGAGGATGGTCGACGGCAAGGGCCGGCCGGCACGCGTCCGCAACGGCGAACTGCTGGTGATGAACTCCCGGGCCAACCTCTACGTCGCCCTGCGCGTCCCCGATGCCTCCCGTGACGCCTCCGTCTCTCCCATCAGCGCCGACCTTGCCGTCCTCTCCTTCTGCCGCGGCGACGAGTTGGCCGCGGGCGACGACAAGCGCGTCGTCATGCCCGGCCAATGGGCGGACAAGCACCTGGTGGCTCCCGGCAAGGATGCCGACGACACGCGCAAGGACGGCGCCGCCACCATGCGCTGGCGATCGACCGGCGACGGCGGCGAGAGCTTCGTCGAGTGGCACGTGCCGCTCAAGTCCGGCGACGACGGCGACATCTCGACCGCGCCGGGAGGACGGCTCCGCGCCAACCTCATGTATGCCGACAAGTTCAGCCCCACGCTGGCCGAGACCGAGTACGCAGGGGTCTTCAGCGCCGACATGGACCATGCGAAAGGATGGGGGACCATCGCCTTGGCAGATACGACTGTGACGGAGGCCCCGGCCCCGGCGCCGGGCTGGATCGCCGGGCTCCTGCCGCACACCGGCGCACCGGACCGGCTGGAGCATCGCCTGAGCCGCATCGATGCCACGGAGATCGACGTTAACCGCCGTAGCGGCGGCGTCGCCACCGTCGAGCTGACCTTCCCCGGCATCGTCGGCGCCGTGGAGAAGGCTCAGGCGCGCATCTTCCTGCCGCCCGTCCTGGCGGAGAAGCCCGGCGTCCGGGTGCCGTTGGTCCACGTGGCAGGCTACGAGATCGACGACGCCGGCGCCGCGGGACTGCTGGCCAGGGGCTGGGCCGTCAGCACCATCCATGCCCATCCGCTGAACCCGCTGGGCCGAGGGGTGAACCTGGACCGGGCGGTGCTCCACGCCGCCTGCCGCCTGCCCTTCGTCGATCCCCGGCGCGTCAGCATCCAGGGAGGCAGCGCCGGCGGGTGGATGACGCTGATGCTCGCCGCCGACGCCTTCCCGCTCATCTGCTCGCTGCCCGACGTGCCGGTGGTCCACGCCGGCTACAACGCCGACTACATCGCCGGCAATCAGCCCTATACGGGGCCGGCGCCCGGCTCCGACAAGCCGCGCATGTTCTTCCTCCAGGCGGTGGGCAGTATCATCGACCAGATGAAGCCACTCTATGGAATGCCGTTCGACGGCAAGGAGGCGCTGGGCTACTCGCCCCTGGCGCATCTGGACACGATCACGGCTCCCATCTTGCCGGTCTTCACCACCGCGGATATGCTGGTGCCCATCGACCAGGTCGGAGCCGAGTACGTGCAGCCCGTCGATGCGGGCCAGTTCCCCGCCGGGTACTCGTCGGCCATGACGGAGCGGATCGCGGCCCACAGGGGCGCGAGGACGTTGCTGGCCGCGTTGCCCGAGGGTGCGCGGCAGGTCGAGGTGATGAAGGCCGTCCCGGGTCAGGCGCGGCTGGGGCCGGACGGCGCGGCCCTGGGCGCGGGGCAGCCCTGCAAGCCGAGTTTCTCAAAGCAGAAGACGTGGAGCATCGTAATCCTCGACGAAGGCCCCAAGGAGCCCGGCGTAGGCCACTTCAAGTACGCCTGGTCCATCGATCACGAGCCCTTTCGCGCGTGGGCCATGGGGCGCGGCGTCCAGCCGGAGCAGCTCACGGCGCCCAAGCTGGAGCGGCTCATGAAGCGCATCCTGGGCGAGACGTGGAGGCCCTTCCTAGTGCGGGCGGCAGGCGCCCAGAAGCCGGCCTCGGCCAACCAGCTGGACTATCCCGAAGCGGAGCGGGCCGATGTCCTGCTGGGACTGGCGGCCTATGCGGAGGAGGACGCGTGCGCTTCGAGGCTGGCCGCGCTCTATGCCAAGCTGCCTGCCAGGCTCAAGGCTCTAGGGCCCCGGCTGGGCGACGGCGCCCCGGGATCGGTGAGGATGGCGCTTCAGGCACGGCCCGCCGGCACACGGTAGCGCAAGGCTGGGCGCCGTGCGTCCATGGTGGTATAAAGACAGGAGCGCCCAGCCCCCCTCCGGGGCCGCGGTCAGGAGTTGTGGCGATGCCGCAGGCTACAGACGAGACTGGTCCGGCTCCAGAGCCGACGCCGTCCAGGGGGCACAAACAGGCGGCCTTCCTCGCCGCCCGGTCGAAGCTGCAATTCGCCCTTGAGAGCCTGCTGGACGCGGCGATGCAGATCCCCGGGGCGGATTGCGGCGGCGTTTACGAGCGCACGCCCGCGGGTAGCCTCAGGCTGATCGCCAGTCGGAAGCTGAGCGAGAGCTTCCTGTTGGGCATCCCGGAGCATGGCCCGGAGAGCACACAGGCCCAGATCGTCAGCGCGGGCGAGCCGCTCTGGTTCGACTGGGAAGGGCCCGAAACCTGTCCGTGGCCCGGCAACATCGCCGAGGGCCTGAAGGCCCTGGCATGCATCCCCATCCGCCACAACAGCGTCGTTGTGGGCGCCCTCAACCTCGCATCGCATACGATCGACCGCTTCGACGAGATCACCAGGGCCCAGGTGCTCGACCTGACACAGGCCGCGGGCATCGCGGTGGTTCAGATGCGGCACCAGGAGGTGCTGGAGGGCAACCTCCGCAAGCTGTTCGACGTGATCCCGGAGTGCCTCTTCATCGTCAGCCCCGAAGGCGACATCATCCACGCCAACGCCTCGGCCGCCCGGACATTGGGCAGGAGCGTTGAGGACCTGCTCGGAACCGCCGTCCTGGACCTCCATCCGGTTGGGCGGGGAGAGGAGGCCTCTTGCATCTTGCAGGGCATGCTGGACGGTTCACAGGAGACCTGCCTCGTTCCCATCCTGGCGGTGGACGGAACTCAGGTGCCCGTAGAGACACGGGCGGTGAGGGGCGAATGGGACGGCCAACCCGCGCTGATCTGTACGTCACGCAACATGAGCGAGAAGCGGCGGATGGAGGAGGACCTTCGGCACAGCCGCACACTCCTCGAGATGGTAGTCGAGCACTCCGATGTGGCGGCCTACGCACTGAACCTGACGACGGACCGCTATGAGTACATGAGCCCGGCGATCGAGCGTCTTCTTGGCTACCCGGTTCAGCGGTTCCTGGGCTCCCCCAGAATGAGGTTACTGGATCTGGTCGTGCCCGAGGACCGCGAGGCGTCGATGGCGCCCATCCTGGCGGCCACGGGATGCGGCGAGGATCGGGGCTCGATGGAGTACCGTGTGCGTGCTGCCGACGGCAGCTGTCGCGTGGTCAACAACCGGTTCGCGGTGCTTCGCGACGAGGATGGGACGCCCCGCTACCGCACCGGTACGATCCAGGACATCACCGAGGAGCGGGTTGCCGCTCAGGCCCTGCGCGAGTCCGAGGCGCGCTTCCGCCAGATCGCCGAGGAGAATGAGCGGCTTCTGAGCCGCAGCCGGGAGGACGCGGCCGCCAAGGCGCGGCTCCTCCATGAGGTCAACCACCGGGTCAAGAACAACCTCTCGGCCATCCTTGGGGTGTTGGAGCTGGAGCGGCAGGCCATGGGGACGGACGAGGACACCTCGCGCTCCGAGCTGCTGGGCGACCTGGCCGGCCGCCTACGCGCCATGTCCGTCGTTCACAGCATCCTCTCCGCCACTGCTTGGAAGGCGCTTCCGATCTGCGGCCTCGTCGAGCAGGTCGTGCATTCCTCTGCCGCCATCATGCGCCCCGGCCGGCCGCCGAAGGTCACGGTGGTGGGTGATGACGTGCGAACGCTCGCCAAGCATGCCTCGGCAGTCGCGCTGATCCTGAACGAGCTTGCGACCAACGCCTTCAAACACGCCGACGCGTCTCCGCTCGAGATCCATGTCGATGTTCGGTGGGTTACCGAAGAGGTATGCCTCTCCTTCCGTGATAACGGTGCGGGCTTCCCGGATGACGTGCTGTCGGGCACGAGGTGGAGTGTGGGTCTCAACGTTGTGCATACGCTCAGCCAGATCGACCTTCGCGGTACGATGGACCTTGCCAATGACGGCGGAGCCGCGGTCACGATCCGGTTTCCGATCGCGGGCACGGGCACGACAGCAGGAGAGGCGCTCTGATGGGCGATGCGGCGAGCCTGCGGGTGCTTGTAGCAGAGGACGAAGGTCTGGTGGCCGTGATGGTCGGCCGCATGCTGGAGCGGCTGGGCCATTCCGTGGTCGGCTACGCTCCCGACGGCGCCGCGGCGCTCTCGATGGCGGTCCTGCGGAAGCCCGACCTGATCCTGATGGATGTGGACCTGCCCGAGATGGACGGCATTGAGGTGGCGCGCAGACTCACCGAGAGCGCCCCGACGCCTGTGGTGGTCCTGACGGCGCACCAATCCGTCGAACTGGTGCAGCGCGCGGCGGCCGCCGGCGTTGGGGCCTACCTGACCAAGCCGCCGAGCGAGCAGGCGTTGGCGCAGGCGATCCCGATTACGCTGGCGCGCTTCGCCGACGTGGCCGCGCTACGGTCTGCGTTGGCCGAGAGGGATGCCGCCCACGGCGCGGTAACGCCTCTTGAGGGTATCATACCGATATGTTCGTACTGCCGCAGGGTGCGCGATCAGCGGGAGCGGTGGCAGAAGCTGGAGTCATACATCGCGCGCAACACCTCTGCCTCATTCACGCACGGTATCTGTCCGAGTTGTGAGGCGCAGGTGATGGAGGATCTGGGCTCGGCCTGAACCGGCGGCGCCAGACTTCACTAAGCAGGGCATGGTTGGTTTTGCGCACGGCTGCCCACAGGGCTGGAGGCTGTCGTATGCGTCGGTCAAACCGGAGGCGTCAGAGGCGCCTCGTCGCCACGCCGGAGGTCCAGTGCCCCCGGTGCCTCTATGTCGCGGCTCATCTCCGCGGCGGGTACCTGCGCATCATCTGCCGATGGGCGCTCGCCGTTGCCGTGGCAGCGGTCTTCCTCGCCGACATGGTCACACAGCAACACCGATCGATCGGCCACCTGACCCAAGCCGCCCCGGTCCTGGCGGTCCTGGCCCTCGCCTCGTTGCTCCTGCCCGGACCGTCGCTCTACTGCTCCCGGTGCGAGCAGCAGAAGGCCAAGAGGAAGTCCGAGGGTACGGGCGCCGCCGCCTAGCGGCCGTCCGGTGCCGGGCTGGTGCGGATCAACTGCAGCCACCGATCCATCAGGATTTCGCCGGTCATCTCTCCCAGGCTGACGGCAGAGACGTACTTATACCGATCGAAGCTCTTGTAGTCGACGCGTGACAGGATGTAGCCGAAGGCCTCGTTGGTGAGCCCGAAGAGCAGGTTGTGCCGCCCCCGCATGTGCCGCTTCGTGAAGAGGCCGATGTTCGGGAGCGCCTCGCCGGGCACCGTGACCACCTGCATATCGCCGATGTTGAGCAGGTTGACCCGCGCCTTGATGGTTCGGTCCTTGCCGTGCGGGTAGTGGAGCGGCGAGCGGGTCACCACCATCCAGAGCTCCGGCGACTGCACGGGCAGCGTCACCATGACGCCGCGGCAGTAGAGGTTCGGGTCTTCCTGCGTCGCGGCCTTGCCGAGGATGCGCAGGGCCTCGTCGGCCATGGTGTGGCCGATCCGCAGGCACTCCTCCCAGGTGCGGGCATCCTCCCAATAGCCGCGCTGCGGGTCGCTGGGGCGGTCGAGGTAGCGGTTGTCGGCGGTGACCATGCCTCCCTGGGCGCTGTTCATGAAGAGGGCCATGCCGCCGATGCGCTCCTCAATCCGGTCGTAGAGGGGCCCGCAGAGGTCGGGGCTCAGGATGCCCACCTCGCTACCCAGCACCTCGGGATGGATGGCGTAGTTCACCAGCGTGGCGATAGCCTTGCCGCCGGGCGTCACGGCCTGAAGCACGCCCATCCCCCGATCGTAGAGGTCCGGCGCATAGTAGTTGTAGGCGATCTTGCCCCTGGCCTCGCCGCTCGCGGTGCGGAGGTGTGCCGGCTGGGCGCGGTCGATGGCCTCGTTGATCGCCTCTGCGGCCAGCGTGCAGACATGGTCGATGTAGGCCAGGTCGCCGGTGTGGCCGCCCTTCAGGTCGGGGAAGGCGTAGCAGTCCGGCGCGCTGTGGGCATGCGTGGCGCCGATGAGGATGTTGGCCGCCGGCAGGCGCGGCACTCTGGCGCGCACGCGGTCGCCCAGGACCCCGGGGAAGCCGAGCAGGTCCAGGCCGACGACGGCGACGCCCACGGCTCCCTTGCGGAGGTAGAGCGCACGGACCGTCAGGTCGCCGCGCTTCTCTTTGACGGGGTTGGTGGGCCCCATGCCGCCGGAAACCGGCAGTAGCGGGTCGGGGGTGATGATGCGCTTGGCGGCTCCTGCGAGGAGGCCCTGGGCCCCGGCGGCCTCGGCGGCCGTCCCAAGGGCCATGGCCGCGCCCGCGGCTCCATGCAGCAGCGTGCGGCGCGAGAGGGAGCCGTCGGTCGCCGGTGCGGCGTCGTTGTCGCTGTGCGTCAAGGGCATGGCCCACCTCCGTGGTGTCGGATCAGTTACGGCGCCCGGCGGCTGTCTGCGCGGGCCAGCCAAGTATACGGCATGTGGGCCGGTGGCGTGGCCACACGGCCGCGGCGCAGGCCGCCGAGGCTACTCCTCAGCGGCGTTCGCGCCGGGCTCGGCGGCCTCGATCAGCGCTTGCTCAAGCAGGTCAGCGACGCCGCGACGGGATGCCCAGTGCTGCATGTAGGCGTAGTCCAGCACGGCCCGCTGTACCTTGAGCATGCCGGTTACATCGGCCCACTGCCGGTCTGACACGGACCCCCCTGACCGGTACCAGTGCAGTTTTTGGATGATGAGATCCTCGCTGCTGGCTACGTAGGCGGTCGGCGCGTCGTCTCCCTGCCACACCCTGGCCTCGGTTCGGCGGGCCCACTCCGAGTCCGCCCAGGGCGTCGCCTTCCGGATAAATACATCGATCTTGATCATTGTTTCAAGATGAATGAGATTGAACGAAGACTTCGCTGCGATCGCGTCGCGCACCGCCTCGCCGTAGACGTAGAACTCCTGCCCAAACTCAGCGACCAACGGCGCAACATGCCCGGCCTTGAGATCGGCCACGATGTCGATGTCGTTGGTCATGCGGGCCACGCCACGCATGGAGCTGGCCACGGATCCTCCGATGAGCACCTCGATGCCGAGCGATGCGAACCCGGCCAGCACGCGCCCGAGGACACCGTCCATCTCGGAGCGCATCAGTAGCCCTTCTCCCGCGGGTCCCAGCCGAAGACATCGCGCATGAGGTCCGGGTCGAGCCGGCGGGAGGCTACGCGGAGGCGGCACTCGCGCTCATCGGCATCGGGGTAGCGCCGGCGCACATCGGCCATCGCCAGGTCGTGGGCGAACTGGTAGAGGCCAAAGACGATCTGGGCCTTGCGGCCGGGCGACATGCGCCGGTACCCCTCGATGAGGATGCGCTCGGCCTCTGGACTGGTATCGCGTGACTGCGGCTCCATGGCGGCACCTCGTCGCCCGGCGGCAGGCGCACGGGCTAGCCAAGTATACGGCATGTGGGCCCGCCCTCAGCGGCGCTCCCTGAACATGGCGGCCGGCAGCGCCGTGAAGGCGATGGTCTTGTAGCTGCCCCGCTCCCAGAGCATGCCCACGCGCCCGTCCTTCATCACCGCCAGGTCCGAGTAGGCCGCCGGGCCTTCGGCCAGCGGGATCTCGGGGCCGAAGGTCTCGCCGTCGTCGCGGCTCACGCGGGCGATCAGGTTGGCTCGGCCGGGGCCCTTGGGGCCGGTCCAGAGCAGGTTCGCTCGGCGCGACCGCCCGGGCAGGCGCTCCAGCGCGCAGGCCACCTCGCCCACGGTGATGGCGGGCCTCGGCTCCGACCAGGTGATGCCGCCGTCGCTGCTCAAGGCCTGCATGCGGGTCGGGCCGTGGTTCTGGCGAATGTCCATCAGGATGCGGCCGTCGGTCAGCTCCGCCACCTGGCACTCGTTGCCGGCGGCGTGCGGCACCGGCTCGCCCCGATGCCAGGTGCGGCCGCGGTCGTCGCTGTAGATGGCGAAGGGGACGTAGGGGCGCGCCTTCCATGCGGCGGCGAGGAGGCGGCCCGTGCGCGTCTGGATCGCCCCGCCCGGACCCACCACGGTGCAGGCCCAGTGTGGGTCCGCCATGTCGCGGGCGGCGGCGGTGATGTCCACGGGCTCCGACCAACTCGTGCCGTTGTCGCGGCTGGAGCGGGCGAGGGTCAGCATATCGTCGGTGCCGGGACGGGTGGTCTCGGTGTTGCGGCCGGGTCGGCATCGGAGGTAGATCACCCAGACCCGCCGCCCACGCCGGTCCACCACCGTGGCGGGGTTGGCCGATGACCAGCGCTCCCCGGCGTGCTCGATCAGCTGCAGGGCCGACCAGGTGGCGCCGCCGTCCTCGCTACGCTTCAGCACGAGGTCGATCTCGTTGTTCGCCACGCCGGGGTCGCCGCCGTTGTACTTCCGTGCCTCGGCGAAGGCCAGCAGCGAACCGTCCGGCGCGGTCTCCATGGCGGGGATGCGGAACAGCGCGTAGCCGCCCTCACCCGCCGTGAAGACGTCCACATGCTGCAGCGCAGCCTGCGCCCCGGCCTCAGCCGAGAGGGCCGCGGTCAGTGCGGCCAACGCGAGCAGAACCATCCAAGCGTGCATCCTATGCCTCCATCGCAGCCTGCCTCAGTCGGACCAGGGCGCCGCACGGTGCGTGCCCTTTCGATTGTACGCCACGAAGCGCCTTGTCGCCGAGTGGAACGCGCTGGAGGCCGCGGAGCCGCTGAGGTATGAGGACGGCGGCCGGGCTGCTTGGTGGGCATTTGGGGGCACTGGCCGGCGGTCCGTGCCCGTCCGTGCATGTCCGTGTCGACCAACAAAAGACGCCCCCGGTTGCCGAAGCCTCCGGGGGCGCTGATGGGCGGCGGTTACGGCTGCACTGTGAGCGTGCCGGCGCCTGTGCCGGCGTTGTACTCGGCGTCCGCCGTGAAGCCCACGGTGAAGGGGTACGAGCCCGCCGAGGCCGGTGTGACCGAGACGGTGGCCTTGCCCGAGGCATCGGTGGTGGCCGTGCTGTCCAGGCTCACACCGGCGCACTGGAACCGGAGCGACTTGCCGCTGATCGGCGTCAGCGTTCCGTTCTTCTGGTACCAGTAGAAGTAGGCGATCAGCATACCGGCCGTGCCCGCCTTGCCGGATCGGTTGATGGTGTAGACATAGACGTTCCGCTTGGCGGCGACGGTGAACGTGCTGAAGCCGTTCGATGCGGCGTACGTGGCATCGCCTGTAAACCGGGCCTCAATGTCATGCGTGCCCCCCTCAAGCGCCGTGACGGCCAGCTCGGCCTTGCCGGTTGCGTCCGTCAGGCCCGATGCGGCCGTCCATGGCCCACGATCCAGGCGGAACTCGACCCCCTTGCCCGCGATGCCGCCGCCGACGGTGGTGGAGCCGGCCGGCGCACGGAGGTAGGCAGCGAGCCTGACCCCGTCGCCGACGCTCGCTTCGGCGCGCGACACGGTCGTCGTCGTAGCGGCGAGGTCGGTGGTGGTGAGACTGCCCGTCGCGTCCGACGCGAGATAGGGCGCGACCGCTTGGAAGCGAACGCCCACATTGTATCCGCCGGTCGGCGGCGCGGTGATGGTGAGCGTGGCATAGCCGATGGCGCTGGTTAGAATCTCGGCGGGCACCCAGGGCCCTGCACCGATCTGGAACTCCACGCGCCGACCGGAGACACCCGCGCCGGCGGGATTGGTGAGCCGAGCCCGGAGGGTCGTGCGCGAACCCGCGGTGGCAGTAGCGCCGTCCATGGTCAACGTCGTGGGCACGGTGTCCAGCATTTTGATCAAGAAGCCGTCAACGCCCGCGCCCACACTCCTGTAGGCCCCGGGGGTGGTAGTGATCCCATCGACGGTCATTCCACAGAGGTAGTAGGCGTCGGCGCCGTCGGCGGCGATGCTGCCGACGACATCCGTCGAGGCTCCGCCGAGGTAGGAGCTGTACTCAAGCGCGGAGCCATCAGCGGAGAGGCGCGCGATGAACCCGTCGAACGATCCGCCGCAGGCGGACTGCAACGCGTCGACGGTGACAGGCAAGCCCGACCCCAGAACCATGCCGACGAACCAGACCCGGTTCCTGGCATCGACGGCCAGGGCGGTGGGCGCCATGAAGGACGCGGAACCGATCAGGGCGCTGTAAACGACCGCGGAGCCGTTCGCCGTCATCTTGAGAACGAAGGCGTGGCCGGGGCCGGTCGGTGTGAGGTAGGCGCCATCCGTCTTTGGGAACTCGGCGGAGGCCGTGCGGCCGGTCAGGTAGATATCGCCGGCGCTGTCCAGCGCCAGCGCGGCGCACTGGTCTAATCTGCTGCCGCCGAGGTAGGTGAAGAAAGCAAGGGCGTCGCCGGTCGCGGTCAGCTTGGCCACGAACCCGTCCTCGCCACCGTTGTAGGTGGTGTCAAACGCGCCCGGCGTCGATGCAACGTCACTAGACGTCGTCCCTGCAAACACCACGCCACCATCTCCCGCAAAGGCCAGGCCGTTCACCACATCCTTGCCGGTCCCGCCAAACAGGGTACTGAAGACGAGTGCGCTTCCCGACGCGTTCAGTACGGTGACGAACCCATCCTCGCCGCCGCCGACCGTCGTTTTGAACGCGCCTGAGGTCACGGGGTAGGCTCCCGAGGTCGGCGCGTCCGTGACCCCGCCAACGGCGACGCGATGATCCGGGCCGACCCTGATGGCGGCCGGCTCATCGTTAGCGTCCGCGCCGATCATCGTACTGAAGACCAGGCTTGCGCCATCGGCGCTGAGCTTCGTGACAAGGACATCCGTGGTCGAAGAGGTCCCCTGGTGGTCGCGGCAGTAGCTCCCCTCCGTGGTCGGGTAGGCGCCCGCGGTCTTTCCTGCGACATATGCCGAGCCGGCCTCATCGACGGCGACGGCGGTCAACGTGTCGTCTTCCGTCGAACCGATGTAGGTGCTGTAGATCAGCGCGGTACCGGTGGAATTCACCTTGCTGACGACGATATCGTTGTTGGAGTTCAGGGCCTCCTGGTAGGCTCCGGCAGTTGTCGGATAGTCTGTCGAGGCGCTGGTGCCTGCCAGGTAGACGGCGCCGGACGCATCCGCGCCGAATCCCGAGGAGAACGAGGTGGCGGCTTCCGTAGATTCGTTGTCGCTCCCACCGACATAGGTGCTGTACTCCACTACAGGATCCACCACGAGCGGCCGCGACATGTCGTACCGGGCGACCTGGAAGGCCACGGTGTCTCGCTCCAGCGTGAAGGAGCAGGCGACCTGCGTGCGCTTGCCGTCGATGGTCTGGTAGGCGTAGGGGCGGTTGAGCGTCACGTCGCCGCAGGCCGTGGAGGCGACGAGGCGGCCGCCCACGGTGCGGAGCGACTTCGCGCCGGAGACCGCCATGCGGATGCGCGACGCGTCGGCGCCGGGCCTCACCACGAAGTCATACTCCAGCGTGCGGGACTTGCCGGCGCCGTAATAGACCAGATCGATGCCGGGGTAGACGCCGGCCAGCTTCACGCGGGAGTAGGTCGGCACGTTGGCCCGCCACTGCTTCGGGTCGTTGCCGATGAAGTAGCTGACGACGCCCGGCTGCTTGTCCAGGCCCGAGGCGACCGCCTTCGGGTTGGAGCCCTGCAGCTTCAGGCGGAGCGCCGCGGCCTTACCTCCCTTGCGCAAGGACAGCACGGCCTCACGCCTGGTCAGGAAGAGGGCGCCGCCGCCGCCGCGGGCGACGAACTGCACCTCCTTCGGGTACCGGCCCGTGTTCTTCTCGAACGTCAGGGGCAGGTTGGGCGCCGACAGGCGCGCCCGGGGCGCGGGCGGGCCGGCGAGTGCGGGCACCGATGCGGCGGCGAGGGCCGCCGCCAGGGCCAGGCGCGGCATGCATGGCATACGACCGAACATGGGGCGTCTCCTTGCGGTAGTGTGGCGACGGCCGCCACTTCCCCATGCTAGCAGTCGGCGCGTCTGTAGCGGAAGCGGGAGGGTACGTGATCTGGCAGGGGTCTCTACTCGATTTTCGCGCGTAGAACTACGCGGACGTGAGGGGGCGGGCTTGAGGGGGTGAGCGGGTGAAGGGGTGAGGGGGTGAGGACGGCGGGCGGGCGAAGCAGGAACCCGCGCCTCCGGGGGCGAAATGGGACGGTATCAGCGTGACGCCGCGGCGCTACCAGGCGCGGGCAGATGGGAGCGCGGGCATGAGGGGATTGGCGGCGGCGGCTCTGGC
>CAISJD010000111.1 GCA_903885605.1 uncultured Chthonomonas sp.
CAGACCAGCACCGACTTCGCCTACGACGCGCTGGGCCGCCGCTTCAGCCGGACGGCAGGCGGCACCACCACCGAGTTCGTCTACGGCGCGGGCGGTTTGGCGCTGGAGAAGCAGGGCGGAACCTACACCCAGGCCTACAGCGTGGGCAACGGCCTGCTCCGCCGCGGCTCGGAGTACCCGCTGTTCGACGGGCATGGCTCTGAGCGGACGGTCACGAACTCAAGCCAGACGGTTACGGGCTCCGTGAACTTCGAGGCCTTCGGGCAGGTGGCGGGCTCCACCGGCAGCAGTTCCAACCCCTACATGTACGTGGGCGACTGGGGCTATCGCAACGACGGCGACGCGGGGCTCATGCACGTGGGCGCCCGGTACTATGACGCCCAGGTGGGTCGGTTCATCACGCGGGACACCGTGCTGAGCGAGCACCCGTACCTCTACTGCGAGCATGAACCGGTGGGGTTCGTGGACCCGAGTGGGCACTCCTGGGCGCCACTTGTAGAGGCCGGAAGCGACACCATGACCTTGGCAGTGGCCATCGGTGCGGTCGCGTACTTCACCCCGGAGCCGGTCCTCACGAAAGGGTTTGGAGGCGCTGCTGCCGTCATTGTTGGTGCCATCGGAGCGGTCGAGTACGGTATCGGTCGCCTACTGCCAGACGGACCTCCAGACGAGCTCCCGAGACCGACACCCGACGAGCTGTGGCGGTACCGAATCGGCCTGATGGAGCGGTGGGACAACGGCAGCACGACGCCTCCGCCAACGTACCGCCGCTCAGTGGTAACGGTTCCGCCCCCGATCCGTACGTGGGGAGGAGGCGGCGACCCCATTGACGGATACTTCTAGGTACGACTATGCTCGGGCCAGATTGGCGTTGCTCCGCGACCCGCAGCACGGTACCCTCGTCCACGGCGGTCTGGCCCATAGCTCCGGTGCCTGAGGGCGTTCGTCTCTCTTCGCGCAGACCTCGGAGACCGTCATGCCAGTTCATCTAGCACTGAGGGCACTGGTACTCCTGTGTGCGGTTGGTCTGATCACTGCGGGCTGGTTCAGAACAAGCGGCGCCGGGCCTAGGCCGTGGTCTTCTGTTGCCTTGGCCCTCAGTGCCATGTTCCTGGCCGTCTCAGACTTATGCCGTGCGGCCCATGCAGTCACCGGCTCGGGCCCAGGGCGGGCAGTTGCCGGAGCCATGACCGACGTGGCGGCCCTACTGCTGGCTGTGGCCGGCACAGCCTGGTGGTTGGAGCGGGCGCGCCAACGCATCGCGCAGTCCGGTCGGTCGAGCGAAGATGGAGCCGGTGCTGGCTCCGGCCCGATGCATGTGGGAAGGCGTGATCCAACGAACTAGGAGGGTTCGACTTATGGGCCCAGTCTAGCCGCCGCCGGTGGGCGCGGGCGGCATGGCGCTGGAGAAGCAGGGCGGTACGTACACCCAGGCCACCAGCGTGGGTAACGGCCTGCTGCGCCGCGGCTCCGAGTACCCGCTGTTCGACGGCCACGGCTCTGAGCGGACGGTGACCAACAGCAGCCAGACCGTCACCGGCTCCGTGAACTTCGAGGCCTTCGGGCAGGTGGCGGGCTCCACCGGCAGCAGCACGAACCCCTGCATGTACGCGGGCGACTGGGGCTACCGCAACGACGGCGACGCCGGCCTCCTGTACGTGGGCGCCCGGTACTACGACGCCCAGGTGGGCCGCTTCATCACGCGGGACACCGTGCTGAGCGAGCACCCGTATCTGTATTGCGAGCATGAACCGGTTGGGTTCGTGGACCCGAGTGGGCATGTGGCCGGGGGGGTGCTGTACCTAGCTGCGGCCGCGCTTGCCGGAGTCGGCGTGGTTGCGGCAGTAGACTACATTGAGGACGGTACGCTTGATCGTCCCTGGTGGCACTACGGCATTGGCGCCGGCCTCGGGGCAGTGGTTGGCGTCGCAGTCGGCGCAATAACGGTGCCCGGGGGCATCGCCATTGGCGGCATGGGCATTCGGATGGGTCTGCATTGGCCCCATCACGATTTCGGGCCGTTGCTGGGCAAACAGTGGCACTACCAGATCAACATTTGGAGAGTGGGCATCAAGGGCACCGAGTGGGAAGCTCGCCTCCCCATGGTTGCGGAGTGGTGGAAGTACTACCGTGGGGGCGGGTAGCTGTGGAGACTCGGAGCGCACCGGTACCGAATGATGTTCCACCTGACCAACTGCCGCTGGCTGTGGCATCACCGAGCCCGGCGCTGCGTCTGGAAGTGCGAGCGAGTGAGTACCTTCCCTTTATCGATGACCTAACGCATGACTGCTTCTTCGCCGTCTCACGCATTGAGCATGATCCTGCATGCGGGCGGCTAACCATACCGTTTGGACGGCCCATTGTCCCGTGGCGCACGTTGACCTGGCGGTCGGGTGCGCCAGGGCAGGTGGCATGCACTCTGATCGTCTACGGCGTCTCGTCGTACGTCGCGGAGGACACGCAGGGCATCGACAACTATAACTTCAACGAGACCCACTACGCACGGGAGACGCGCGTCTTGCGCTTCGAGACCGGCATTCCCATGCTCCTCAGTGCCACGGTTACGCACCTGCACATTGAGGTGCTGTTGCCTAGGCCCCCGCCGCCGCCGGAGATGGATCGAGACGCCGCCACGACTGAGCGACTGCCGCCGTGGGTCCGGCTCGGCCGCGCGATTCGAGCGCGCCTGCACGGGCGCCCGTAACATGGGGGAGGCGGGCATGGCCATAGACCTCGGCGGCACCACCACCGAGTTCGCCTACGGCGCGGGCGGCATGGCGCTGGAGAAGCAGGGCGGTACGGTCACCCAGGCCTACAGTGTGGGCAACGGCCTGCTGCGCCGGGGCTCGGAGTACCCGCTGTTCGACGGCCACGGCTCCGAGCGCACCGTGACCAACAGCAGCCAGACCGTCACCGGCTCCGTGAACTTCGAGGCCTTCGGGCAGGTGGCGGGCTCCACCGGCAGCAGTTCCAACCCCTACATGTACGCGGGCGACTGGGGCTATCGCAACGACGGCGACGCGGGGCTCATGCACGTGGGCGCCCGGTACTATGACGCCCAGGTCGGGCGGTTTATCACGCGCGACACGGTGCTCAGCGAGCACCCGTACCTCTACTGCGAGCATGAACCGGTGGGGTTCGTGGACCCCAGTGGGCATGGATCGAAGTTTTGGGGGCTCGTCCGTGGCCTGATCGTGCTGGTTGCACAGTGGAACGACGGCGGGGAGCTTTAGCCTGATCCGGTCAAGCGTCTCCCGCCGCCACCCATCCCCAGAGTGGCACCCCCGCCTCCTTGGTGGAATGGCAACAAACTAAGGCTACCCCCGGGCTTTCGTGTCGGCGGTGGAGGCGGCACGCTGGTCGTCGGCGCAGCTACGCTCTACGTTGGTTCTGAGATCGTCGCGGGGTACCGAGACCGGGTCGGCAGCTTCTATGACACCGACGGTGACTGGGCAACCCACTAGCGCGCGAACGGCACGCATGTCATCGCGTCAGCCCGGGCGAGGGTCAGAGGGACGGCGGGTCGGGGGAGAGAGGCCGATGGACTTCAGCGCCCTGCGGCGCATCTGGGACGGTCGAGATGCGTGGTTTGAACCTGTGCCCGATGAGTGGTACGACTTCGTGCGTCGCGCGGGTGTCGTGATGGCCCCATGGCTCGGCGTGGAGCTGCCAGGTCTGGTACCCCTCTGCATCCGCGATGCGCGCACAAGCGGAGCGGTGCGGCATCGCGGAGGGGCAGGCTATACGCTCTTGCTAAATGCAACACGATCCAATCCAAGCATGCTCCGGTACGGTTTGGCACGTGAGGCCTACCACTGGATCGGCTACGATCGCCGACACTTACGTGAACTGCTCTGGGTTGACGAGCTCGTCGGCTTCGCCGTTGCGATCAGCGCCCTGCGCACACTGGGTTACGACACGGTTGCCAATGACGTGGAGCACGTCATGATTCACGCCAACTGCAAACTGGCGGTGGCCGAGTTCCCCAGGATCCGCAGGCGTCGCTGGCCAGCCTGCCTTAACCCGGTCAGTGGCCTGCATGCTGGGGCTGCCGTGCTCGCGCTGCGACTTGCCGGAGTCGCTGGGATGGACCAGGTAGTCGCCATAGGCCGGGCCAGGTCATGGGAGGAGTGGTTGGAGCCCATGCCGCCCGCGACTCAGGACATCGTGCGGAGGATGTTGAGGCTGGACGCGGCCGGGTAACGGCGATCCAACGATGAGATTCATGCAACGCGATGCGGCACCGAAACTGCTGACCTCATGAACCCCCGAACCAGCGAGACGCGAACGGGCACCAACGCCTTCACCGCGAGCTACACCGTGGACGGTGTGGGCAACCGCACGGCGCAGACCGTGGGCGGCAACAGCACCAGCTTCACGCTGAACAGCGACGACGAGCTCACGGCCACCAGCGGCGGCTTCACCAACAGCTACACCTACAACGCCAACGGCGAGCATACCGGCCGCACGCTGGGCGGGACCGCCACCTCCCTGAGCTACGACTACGACGGGCAGCTTACCCAGATAACCCAGGGGCAGACGAGCACCGACTTCGCCTACGACGCGCTGGGCCGCCGCTTCAGCCGCACGGCGGGCGGCGCCACCACCGAGTTTATCTACGGCGCAGGCGGCATGGCGCTGGAGAAGCAGGGCGGAAGCTACACCCAGGCCTACAGCGTGGGCAACGGCATGCTCCGTCGGGGCTCCGAGTACCCGCTGTTCGATGGGCACGGCTCGGAGCGGACGGTTACGAACAGCAGCCAGACCGTCACCGGCTCCGTGAACTTCGAGGCCTTCGGGCAGGTCGCCGGGTCAAGCGGTAGCAGAACGGGACAGATCGGACCGATGGGACGGACTGGGCTTGGGCCACCGACGGCGACGCGGGGCTCATGCGCGGATTGCACCGCGGCCGTGGCCGCCGGTGACTCACGCCGGCGCCGGCGCGGGCGTGGTCTCGGTACGCCGGCCCGCAAGCGGCACGGCACTCGACCGACGGCCCGGGTGTTTCGCACCGCAACCAAGTCGCCGAAGGGCGACTTCCCGCCGTTCGTTGCTGCGGTTTCAACCGCCGCCGTCCAGATGCATGCCTCTCAGTTCACGGGCAGGCCCATGTCGCGCAGGTGGCGGCGGACGGCCTGCTCCCGGGCTTCGGGGTAGTCCATCCCGCGGAGGGCGCACAGCGCGCGCGCGTCGTCGGCGAAGAGGTCGATTGAGCGGGCCAGCGCCCGCGCCGCGGCGGTGATGCCCGCGACGCAAAAGTAGGCGCGCAGGTGCGTCCGGTCGCGCGTGCTGAAGCGGGCCACGTCTCCCGCCCACCAGCTTCCCTCGGCTCCGGTGCGGAGGAGATTGAGGAGGCGCGCATGGAGCTGGAAGAGGGTCTGCTGCACGTAGAGCAGCTTGTACAGGTCCTGCCGCCTCCAGTACTTGCCGTCGAGGTAGGCGTAGACCCAGTAGGTGTCGATGAGGTGCGCCACCTGGGCGTCGCCGAACGCCGGGGCGGGCCGCTCCATCTGCTGCACCTCGGCCAGGAGCCCGGTGCGGTCGAAGAGGATGCGATCCGGGCGGTGCCGCCACTCCACAAGGAGGGAGCGCGAGATCAGCTCGAAGTCCGTCAGCAGCAGATCGGAGCCATGCTCAAAGAGGAAGGCGAAGTTGCAGTAGTTGGGCCTCTCACCCTCGGGTAGCCATATGCTGATGGGCCCGAAGAGCTCGGCGCAGAGGCCCGGCATCTCCGCCTTCACCGCCTCGTAGGCCTCGTCCTCGACCACGGCGCCCACGTCGATGTCGGAGTAGGCGTCGGTCTCGCCGCGGCCGATGGAGCCGTGCAGCGCCAGCCCCAGGCAGCGCGGATCGGCGCTGAAGCGGGCCACGCAGCGATCAAGCGATTGGAGGAGGTACGGATGCATGGTGCAGGCTCCTGACGCAGGGTATCGTCCGGCAGTCTACCCGCCCTCGAGCTCTGCGGAAAGGCGCGACCCGGGCGGCGCCTGCCGAGGCCGACGCGGCCCCACTCGGGAGCAGACCGCGCCACACTCTCGTACTGCTCCAAAGCGGCATCTAGAGATGCGGCCGTTTTGGCGCGGCAGGTATCTTAGAGGTAGACGGATGGACGCCATCGCGAAGAGGAGGCCGAGCGCACCCGCATGAACGCATACCTGACGGCGGCCATGTTCACCATAACAGGCTTCGCCTTCATCGCGAGCACCCTCCTCATCTCGCGCCTTCTGCGCCCGTCGGCGCCGAACCCGAACAAGCTGGAGACCTATGAGTGCGGCCCGTTGCCCGTGGGCGACGCGTGGCGGCAGTTCAACCTCCACTACTACCTGTTCGCGCTGGTCTTCGTGGTGTTCGATGTCGAGGCCGCGTTCCTCTACCCGTGGGCCGTGGCGTTCAAGCTGGAGGGGCCCTACGCCGTGGCGGAGATGCTCATCTTCGTGGCGCTGCTGCTGGCAGGATGGGCCTACGCGTGGAAGCGCGGCGCCCTGGAGTGGGAATAGATGGCCGAACCCTTGACCCAGCAGGAAGTCGATACCTGGCGCCTGCCCGTGCCCGGAGGGGCGCTCATCGTGGCGCCGCTGGACCGCCTGACGCAGTGGGCGCGCCGCAACTCGCTCTGGTCGCTCACGTTCGGCCTCTCCTGCTGCGCCATTGAGATGATGGCCACGGCGGGGTCGCGCTATGATCTCGACCGCTTCGGCATGTTCTTCCGGGCCACGCCCCGGCAGGCCGATGTGATGATCGTGGCCGGCTGGGTTTCGGTGAAGATGGCCCCCTTCATCCGCCGCCTGTACGACCAGATGCCTGAGCCGAAGTATGTGATCGCCATGGGCGGCTGCGCCTCGGCAGGCGGCCCCTACCGCGACAGCATCACGGTGGTCAAGGGCGTCGACCAGTTCGTGCCCGTCGATGTCTATGTCTATGGATGCCCGCCGCGGCCGGAGAACCTGATCAACGGCATCCTCCACCTGCAGGAGCGCATCCGCCACGAGAAGGCCCTGACGCGCCGGGGCGCCCCGGTCCCCGCGCGGGAGCCGGTCATCATCGGAGGCGAGGCGTGAGCGCCCCCGCCGAGGCCGCCCTCGAC
>CAISJD010000112.1 GCA_903885605.1 uncultured Chthonomonas sp.
TCGCCGTGGCGTCGGCCTCGCGCAGGCCCGCGGCTTCGCCCTCAAGCCTGCCCAGTTTGATCCGTAACTGCTGGTTCTCGGCCTCGAGCTGCCGGGCTCGAACAACCCAGCTGGTCTGCCTGCGCAACCACGTCCCGATGGCCCTGATGCCGGTGACAGCCGGCTGTGTGGCAGATCGCACGGCGGCGGCCGGTGGTGAACTGCGTCCGGTTGACCGCGCGGCGCCGTACCATATGCCCATGCCTATGCCGACGACCACGCAGATGACCACGCCAACGTACCGGTTGCGGGGCCTATGGTTGTCGGTCAGCAGCATAGCTTGACGCCGCTCCTGGGCGCGCCTCGCGCCTTGTGCCTGTGGGTAGGCCTGGTGGGAATGGCGCTATCCGCTGCGAAGCACCTTGCGCAACTCGGGGCTTGTCTCGATGCTCTCCAAGACCCGCCCGGTGCCGATGACGACGCAGGAGAGCGGGTCCTCGGCGATATGGACCGGCATGGAGGTCTCTCGCGAGATCAGGCGGTCCAGGCCATGCAGGAGTGCGCCGCCGCCGGCCAGCACGATGCCGCGCTCCATGATGTCGGCGGCCAGTTCCGGCGGGCAGGTCTCCAACGTCACTTTAACGGCCTCGACGATGGCGTTCAACGGTTCCTGAATGGCGTCTCGGGTCTCGTCCAGCGTGATCGTCGCGCTCCGAGGCAGCCCGCTCAGGAGGTCGCGGCCGCGCACGTCCATGGTCCGCTGCTCGTCGCTCGGGAAGGCCGAGCCTACAGCGAACTTGGCGTCTTCCGCCATCCTGTCGCCGATGTACAGGTTGTAGGTTCGCCGCACATAGGCCACGATGGCCTCATCCAGCTCATCGCCTGCGATACGGATCGATCGGCTGGTCACGATGCCGCCCAACGAGATGACGGCCACCTCCGTGGTTCCGCCGCCGATATCCACTATCATGGATCCGGTCGGTTCGACGATGGGCAGCCCTGCGCCGATGGCGGCCGCCATGGGCTCCTCGATGACGTAGGCTTCCTTGGCGCCGGCCTTGCGGGTGGCGTCCAGGACGGCGCGGCGCTCGACCTCGGTGACGCCCGAAGGGATGCCTACGACCACGCGCGGGGCAGAGAGGAGCGAGCGCCGGGTTACCTTGTCGATGAAGTACCGGAGCATCTTCTCGGTCTGCTCGAAGTCGGCGATGACGCCGTCCTTCAAGGGGCGCAAGGCGACGATGCTGCCGGGCGTGCGGCCGAGCATACGCTTCGCGCCCTCGCCGACGGCCAGGACCTTCTTGGTGTCGCGGTCGATCGCCACCACCGAGGGCTCGCGGAGCATAATGCCGCGGCCACGCACATGGACCAGCGTGTTAGCGGTGCCGAGATCGATCCCCATATCTCGTGAGAACCGGCCCAGCAGACCGCGGATGATATTCATTCGGAGTAGAGGCTCCCGAGCGCCAGGCTAAGCGCCCTAAGGTGGCGGTAGCAATACACATAGCGCCCACCCCTGGCGGGAGGACGCACCGTATAGTATAGCACCGGGCCCGGCGCCCCGGCTCGGGCCGGGCTCAGGCGCCGAGGTAGTCTCGCGGCACGCGCGGCATGAGGCGCGTGGTGATCTCATGCTCGGTGGTTCCGACGGTGCGGGCGATCTCCTCCACGGTGATGCGCTCCTCGCCGTCGCCGCCGACCAGCGTGGCCGTATCACCCGGGCAGACCTCCGGCAGGTCGGTGACATCCACCATGGTCAGGTCCATGCAGACCGTTCCGATGATCGGGCAACGTCGGCCGCGTACCAGGACGGCGCCGCGGTTCGATAGTGTGCGCGGGTAGCCGTCGCCGTAACCCACCGAGAGGACGGCCACGCGGGAGGGGCGCGCCAGGCGCGCCGTTCGGCCGTAGCCCACCGTCCAGCCCGCCGGCATCTCCTGCACCAGGGCGACTGAGCAACGCAGGGCCAGCGCCGGTACCAGGGGTAGCTCGGAGCCCTCCATGGCCGGGCGCAGTCCGTAGAGTAGCATCCCCGGGCGAACGAGGTCGTAACGGGCCTCCGGGTACCCGAGGATGCCGGTTGTGGCGGCGCAGTGGCGGGCGACGCCGGCCGGCGCCATGGCTGCCGCCTCGGCGAAGCGAGCCAACTGGAGCCCCGTGAAGTCCGGATCTGTATCTGCGGCGGCCAGATGCGTGCAGATGCCGTCGAGCCGAAGCCACGGCGACCGCGCCGCCAGCCGTAGCAGGCCGGCGAAGGCCCCCACGCTCCCGCCGGTGCGCCCCATGCCGGTATCGACCTCCAGGTGGATGTGGGCCCGGCAGCCCGCGGTCTCTGCCGCGTCGGAGAGACGGGCCATGCCGTCCGCGTCCGAGACGAGGCAGGCAATACCCGCGCCGACGGCGTCGGGCTCGGCTCCGGGCGGCAGGGGGGAGAGGGCGGTGATTGAAGCGTCGAGCCCAAGGGCCGCTCGTAGCCTGCACGCTTCGTCGATGCCGGCGACAGCGAAGCAGTCGATGCCGGAGCCGGCCAGCGCACAGGCTACCGGCTCCATGCCGTGACCATAGGCGTCAGCCTTGACCACGGCCATGATGCGGCTGGGACGCACCAAGTCTGCCACGGAACGGGCGTTGCCGATGATGGCCGCCAGATCGACTTCGGCCCAGATGCGCCTCGATTTCATGAAATGCACGTCCTTATCGGCGCTGTCCGTGTAACCGATGCGCCCGCCGGGGGTCTTTATCTACAGCAACTCGATTGGGGAAACCCCTTGGTCGCCTCCCTTCGCTTGGGCTCTGCTACACGGTGGGGAAGCCGGCCCCGGGCCGCGGATTCCAATCTGCGGCCCGGGCTCTTTTTTCGATCGGCTTACAGGGGTACGCCGCCGGCCTCGACGTTCTCCTTGTTGAACATCCTGGTGCCCAGGGTGATCGTCTTATCCACCTTTTCTCCCTTGAGGATCTTCAGCGCGGTATCGATCGCCTCGGCGCCGCCGGTGGGGTACTGGAACGTCAGGGCGAGGATGCCCTTCTTGACGTAGCGCACCCCTTCGTCCGGAAGGGCGTCGATCCCCACGAACTTAATGGTGTTCTCGCGGCCCTTGCCCTCCTGCTTGGCGGCCATGTAGGCGCCGTGGGCGCTGGGGTCGTTATGCCCGTAGACGGCATCGATCTGCTCGAAGCGGCTCAGGGCGGACTTCATTTCGCGCTGGGCGTTCGGCTCGAGCCAGCCGCAATCGGCCTCGAAGATCGTCTTGATCTGGGTGCCCTTGATGCCCTCCATGAACCCGTTGTGCCGCTCATGGCCGGGGATCGAGGTCATCAGGCCCTTGAGCTCAACGATCGACCCCTTGCCGCCCAGCTGCTTGGCCAGCTCCTTGCCCGCCTCGCGTCCGATCTTCACGTTGTCGGCGCCGATGAAGCAGGTGAAGTCGTCGCTCTCGAGCTTGCGGTCGAGCACGATGACCGGGATGCCGGCGGCCATGGCGTCGGATACGGGCTTCACCAGCGGGCGCGACTCCTTGGGGCTGATGATGATGAGGTCCACCTTCTGCTGGACGAACTCGCGCATCTGGCTCTGCTGGGTCTCGCTCTTGTTCTGGGCGTCACGGAAGATCATCTCGACCTCGGGGTGCTTCGCGGCGGCGGCCTCGATGTCCTTGTTCATCTGCTGGCGCCAGGGCTCGCCAAGGTTGCACTGCGACATGCCGATGACGTACTTCCTGGCCTCGCCCTTGGTCTCGTCCGTGGCGCCGTCCTTTGCGGGGCTGCTGCAGCCGGGTAGGAGCGCCGCAGCCAGGACGACGGCGGCAATGGCTCTTCTCATGGTTATCCCTTTCTCTGTCGCTGGATGAGGACGGCGGCCACGATGATGGCCGCCTGGATCATCATGCGCGGCGCGATGGGCACCGCATTGAGGCTCAAGATTTTGTTGATGTACGCCACGATCAGCACGCCGATCAGGGTCAGCATCATGCCGCCCTTGCCGCCGGCCAGGCTCGTGCCGCCGATGACGGTAGCCGCGATGGCGTCGAGTTCAAAGGTGAAGCCGGCCTCCGGGTCACCTAGGTCGAGCCGGCAGCAGTTCACCACGCCGGCCAGGGCCGCGAAGCCCGCACAGAGCGCGTAGGTGAGCACCTTGACGCGGCCCACGTTGAGGCCCGAGAGGCGTGCAGCCTCTTCGTTGCCGCCGATAGCGTAGAGGCTCCGGCCGTAGGCAGTGCGCCGCACCACCAGCGCCATGACGAGGATGCACGCCAGGAAGAGCAGTGTGGCCGGTTGCAAGCCGATGCCCGGCAGGCCCTGGGTCATCCAGGTGAAGAAGTCGGGCGTGTTGTCGGTGAGCTTGTACCAGGGCTGTGCCGCGGGCTGCACCTTGGTTCCGCCCGAAACGAGCTTCGCCACGCCGCGGGCGGCCGTCATCATGGCCAGTGTGGCGACGAAGGGTTGCATGCGGAAGCGGCTGATCAGGATGCCGTTGATGGAACCCGCCAGCAACCCGCAGGCCGTCACGGCAGCGATGGCCTCGGGAGCGCCCCA
>CAISJD010000113.1 GCA_903885605.1 uncultured Chthonomonas sp.
CTAAAGTCATATATAGGAAGTCGGTGAGAGGCTCTAGCGAGGTATCGGATGTTAAGCGTAACTCCGTGGCGTTATCATGTGAGAATGTAGAAATATTGAACCAGTCCAAACATTGTAGGGTGTTAGTGTCGGGCCAAGGGAACAGCCCATAGGCCGCGCGATCGTAGCTGGTAAAGAGATCATCTCTCTCGTGAAGGGCCTTGCGCGCGACCTGCGCGGAGGCCTCCTGGGCGGCCGCGTCGAACTCCCGGTTGACCGGTGTCACGGCCTGCATCTTGGCCAGCACCGCCAGGCACTCCGCCTCGGCGCCCGCAGGAACCCGCTTGGAGTGGTGGAACTCCGCCAGCCACCTGAGCGACTGTCGTACCATTTCCTTATTGCGATGCATCGGGAACTGGAACGCGTCGCGCACGTCGGGTGCAACCATCTCCGGCATCGAGTATGGCTCATACGCCGGGTTGTCGGTGATGTGCGCGCGCACGCCTGATAGGCCGGCCGGCAAACCCGAGCGTGCCACGGCGTGGCCGCCCCCAGCGCCGTAGCCCCAATGTCCGTAGATGTCCTGTACATAGTGCAGCAGCACTCCGGGATTGCCGCCATTTTTCTTCGCCCACTGCACGTGAGCGCCAAGGACGGCGGACTCAAGACCCCGGGCGCGGTTCGCCTCGCTGAAGTCGTGGGCGAACAACGGGTCTACCAGCCGTGGACCAATAGGGACTATATGAGGCGGGAACGGCTGCGTAGCATTGGGCCACCGGTCGGTGTCCAGGAAGGCGTGGAAAGTAACCCGGACGCGGTATTTTTCGGGCGAAAACACACTAAGATCGGTCGGCGCTGGATCAGTGGCTTCGCTGGTGTCAACCGATGCGTCCAGGGTGGCGATCCGTATCGACTGCGTGGGGGTGAACCCTACCGCCCGCGCCATGTAGTACGTTAAGGCGAAGTGCACGTCGTATTCGTACGCGAGCGCGGGCCGGGCTACTAGCGCCGCGAACGCGGCAATCGTCCCGACCGCGAAGCGAATGATCGACCTGGAGTGGTGGATACACATTGGGGGATGCCTCCTGACTGCCGGACCAGGGCCCGGAGGGACAGCCGGCGTGGTAGTCGACAGACGCCGGGCTACCACGCCGGCAATGGTTCAGCGCCTCACGACACCCGCTACTTGGGCAGGCGAACGACGTCGCCGGCCTTGAAGCCAGTACCGTCCAGCACATCGGCGAAGCTGGCGCTGCGCTCAACGCGGACGATTCGAATCCGACCGACCTTGGTCTCGTCGCCCCGGCTGATGACGTCTCCGGTACCCGGATCGATGACAGGTTCCCCTGCGTGGTTTACTACGAACTCCTGGCCCACCTTGACACCGGCGGTGTTGCCGGCGGCGATGATGACACGACCTGTGGTGACATCCTGTGTCGCGACGAGGGCATACCACGGTTGCTTGGAGATGCGTTCCGTTATCAGCGCCACGGCCTTGCCAAGCGCTTCATCTACCGCCTTGGACACCGGGCTGTCTGATTCGGTCTCCTGCTCTCCCTTGGGGCCAGGCAGGTTGACTCGTATGCCACGTTTCTTGGTTGTTTGCTGCCCTTCGACGCTTGATGTTTCAATCGTCTCACTGGTCATAGCATCGAAGATGCGTATGTTCAGAGTAATAGTGACCGTTTGCTCTTCTGAGCGATTACTGAAGGGCCCCCATTCGAACCCGCCACGTTTGCGGGAGGTCTTCTGGTAGCCGGCGACTGTTGGCGTGATCACGTAGTCAGCGGGCGTGTACACCTCGCGGGCCTGTCCTGCCGCCTGTCCTCGCTCCTGGCGGGACTGGCGCTTGGCTTCGTTGATCTCCCTCTCCGCGTCTGCAGCGAGCTTGGCAGGGGCTTCGCGCTCCATCACCGTGAAGAGGCCCGACTTGTGCAGCTTGTCCACCAGTTGCGCTTGGAGACCTTCGCGGAGATCCCTGGGTACATCCGACCACTCGTCGCGAATCTCCGTCCACTTGAACTGGTCGACGGCGATCCGGTACTTCAGCTTGGGCTCATCGCCGGCGGCGTAAGCAGGATCTGCCCAGCCGACCATGGTCGCCAGCATGGCAGCCATGGCTCCGATCGTCGCCACCATACCCCGTGCGGTTGCATGTTGCACTGTCTCTCACCTTGTCCGCCGGTGTCCCCGGCATCGCGGTCGGCGCCTCCTCCTGCGTCGTGGTCGGAGGCGCGGTCACAAGTACTTGGTGAAGTGTGGTGACGCACACATACTGGCGATCTGATGCATATCCATGCAGCAGGTTAGCTGGTGGTATGAATGGCATCACGGCCAAACGGGACATGAGAGCGAAAGATCGACCAGTCCACAGTCGAGCCAGGCATTCATCGATCGTTTACATGGCCGTCGGGTGTGGTGACCCTGTCCTTCACCACCCCTATTGTAATGCGCTATCGTGAACGCATCGTGAGAGACTCGGTCGATTCCGGCCGTTGGAGGGGTCTGATCCCTCGATTCGCGAAAAAAGCCGCTGCCTGGTCGCAGATGTCAGGTCTGCGGGCATCTGCGCCCACGCCTCAGCCATGCGCGGCGGCGAGGCCGTGGAGGTCCCCGCCTTCGGGTGAGGCGCCCGCCTCAGTCAAACTGCGGTCCGTAGGCCTCGGCCTGGTCCATGCGGAGCCGGAGCGTGATCGGCTTGCCCCTGGCCTTGTCCGTGTCGGCCAGGCCGCCCCATCGAGCGACGCTTCAGAAGAGGTCGCCCGGCGGCGGGGCCATGGCGCCTCCGGGGCCGGTAACCACTCTACGGCGGTCACCAGGCGGATGCTCAGGGCGCTCCCGTCGGTGTCCACGGTGCGCCTGCCCCTGAACCACGCCGCCTGCCGGTCCTTCCTGCGCCTCAGTTCGCTAGCGTACGCCCGGCCGAGCGTGTCGCGGTGGGCGCGGGCCCACTCGGTGAGCTTGCGCTGCCCGGCGGTTGGGCGAGCCGGTGAGGGTGCGCACCGGAAGGCCGCCGGTCACCAGGCGCTCGGCGATGTACCGGCCGGAGTAGCCGAAGGCGCCGGTGACGACGGCCCGGTTGTCAGGTTCCATGTCAGGTACCTCCAGGAGGACTCTACCGCCTGTTGTCCGCCTTCACCGATACGGACGACCGCCTCTGCCGGGGCATGCGGGAGACTTCCGGCGCCCCGTAGCCGATGGCACCGATGTCCGGGATGCCCGGCTGGGTGTACCAGCCCTTCAGGAAGTCGGCCAGCTTGCCGGGGTAGGCGGCGCGCTTCACGTTGGCCCAGCTCAGTTGGTCGCCCACGCAGTAGTAGACGTAGGTCTTGCCGCGCCACTCCGTCATCTCGGGGTCCGACGCGTTGATGCTCTCGTCCAACCCCTCGGGCCGCAGCACCGGGTTGGCCGCGCTCAGCTCCCAGTGCTTCAGGTCCTTCGAGCGCGTGATGTAGGTCTCGAACCACCAGCGCGGCGCCCGGCGCTCCAGGTAGAGCACGTAGTACCAGCCATCGGCGTACCGGATGCAGGGGCAGGCCGTGTAGCGGTTCGTGCCGAAGGTCGCCTCGGGCAGCTTCTCCCAGTGGACCAGGTCCTTCGACTTGGCCAGCTTCACGGTGAAAGCGGGCCAGCGTGGGTCGTTGCTCTCATAGGTCATCACGAAGCCGTCCGGCCCCTTGCAGACGCTGCTGTTAAAGAGCTCCTCGTTCTCACCCGTGATGGCTACCTGCTTGTCCCAGTGCACCAGGTCGGCCGAGCTGAAGAGCGTCACGTCGTGCCAGCCGCCGTTCTCCATGCGCGACGCATAGACGTAGGCACGGCCCCGGTGAACGATGATGGAGGCGAGCCCGTAGCCCTGTCCGCACTCGCCCAGCTTGGCGCCGCCGGCGGCGTCGGTGAAGACGAGCTTGTAGTCGGCCGCCGTGCCGCCCGTGGCGGGCCGCACGCAGTCCATGTGGCAGAGGCGCCCCTTCCAGACGAAGGGCGCCATCTCGCACATCTCCTTGCGCACCATCTCCGGCGCGCCCAGCGGCGAGACGCGCGGGTTCTTGGGCGGGGCGAGGCAATCGAGCAGATCCTCCGGCCAGCCGGCCAGTCGGTAGATGCCCTTCGGCAGCTCCTGCTGGTACTGCACGTAGGCCTTCACGTCGCCGCGGATCGTGCAGCCGATCTCCCCCACGGTCCTGGGGTTCACCTTGCAGCCGAAGACCTTGTAGCCCGCCAGCAGGCTGTCCTCTAGCTCGACGTGGAGCAGCTTGCCCTCCTGCATGCTGACAATGATGCCGTCGGAGGGCGTGCCTACCGGCTGCGAGAAGTTGAGGACGATGAGGCGGCTACGCCGAACGGCAATGCGCGAGAAGGTGTGGAAGCCGTAGTTGCTGCTCTTCAGCGCGCACTGCGGGCTCACCAGCGTGCAGTCCTCGATGAGGGCGTCGGGCCGCTCCGGCATGGCGTCGTTCTCGATCCGGATGTAGGCCGCCGCCGTGTCGCCCCACCAGTCGAGCGCGTAGAGCTGGCAGCGCCGGAACGTGATGGGCTCGTCGGGCCTTGAGAGGCTCCCGCCGCACCCGCCGCCGAACGCCCGGCCGATCCCCACGCAATCCTCCACCACCACCGTGAAGGGCTCCTTGTGGTCCGTGGTATCGAAGAAGATGCCTCCGTCACCGCCGGTGACGTAGAGGCCCTTCAGCCGCCACCGGTCCCATCCGATCGCCGAGAAAGTCTCCTCCGTATGCTCCGGCGACCAGCCTTTGCTGGTGGCTCGGATGGGCCCCCACCAGTCGTAGCTCTTGAGGCCCTTTTGGTCGGGGTCGCTGGAGTCGATCACCACGCGGCCCGCGGTCCCGCCGCCCAGCTTGCCGTCGGTGTCTCCGATCAGCTCGTTGTACGCCCCCTCGGCGCCGCGCGCGCCGGTGTAGAGGTTCGCCTCGAAGTAGACATCGGGCCGAACGATGATGCGGCATCCCCCGCCGTCCGGCACGGCCGAAAGCGCGGCCTGCACGGTGGTGAAGGCATCCGCCCAGGAGCGCCCGCCCTTGCCGCTTCCCAGCTTGGAGACATAGAGGGTCGTCTTGGCCCGGGCGGGAGTAGGCGTGGCCAGGAGCAGGGCGGCGGCGGCGAGAGCAGCCACGGCAAACGATCCGGCAGGCAGCGCGAGTTGCATGGCCTACACCTCGATGGCGGGTTGATGGGAGAGTGTAGCCGATGCAAGGTCGGGACGCGTGTCGATGGGGCCGTCATTGCGCTCCCGGCGCGTCGGGAGCGGCATGGGACGTACCCGACCGATGGGACGTCTGCCCGTATGGAGTGGGCGTCCCGTTCGTCCCATCGGTCGCGTTCGTCAGATGGCGGCCTCTCCTACACCCCGGCGATGGCCGGGTCGTCCAGGGCCACCCGGCGGCCTTCGCGGCTGGAGACGTAGGCTGCGAGCACCATCTTCAGCGACGTGCGGCCCTCTTCGGCGGTGCAGATGGGGCCGGTCTCGCCGTGCAGGAAGCGCGAGAGGGGCTCTGCCAGGCCGGCGATGCGTGCGCCGTGGCCCGCGGGCGAGGCGATGCCCGAGTCAGTCCAGGTGCGGGTGTCGCTCTTCCACCACTTCAGCCCCTGGGCGCCGTGGGTATGCGGCCACTCGTTGCTGGGGCCGTCGCCGTAGTTCTGGATGATGGTGCCCTTCTCGCAGACCACCTCTGTGGTGTTCTCGTGGGCGCCGCAGGTGAAGGAGCAGACCACCTCGGCCAGCGGGCCGCCGGGGTAGCGGAAGATGACGAGCCCGTTGTCGTTGGGCACCGCCGGGTTGAAGATCGTGTCGATCTCGGCGGTGACCGTCTCCGGCGCGCCCAGCAGCCAGTGGATGAAGTCGATGGGGTGCGAAGAGTCGTCGGCGAAGATGTCGCGGTTGTACTCCGGGCTGTTGTGCCAGGTGTCGGCGAAGCCGGGCCAGAGGTGCGTGGAGAGCGAGTGGCGGCGGCGGACCTGGAAGACCTTGCCGAACTCGCCGCCCTGCAGCAGCTCCTTCACCTTCATGTTCTGCGGGTCGACGCGCATCTGCCAGGCCATGCTGAAGCGGACGCCTGCGTCCTCCACGGCCTTGACGATCCGGTCGGCCTGGGCCAGCGTCAGGGCCAGCGGCTTCTGGACCACGATGGTCTTGCCCGCGGCGGCCGCGGCCTCGACGAGGTCGGCGTGCTTCGAGGTTTCCGAGGCGATGATCACGGCCTCGATGCCGCTGTCGCCAAGCAGCTCCTCCACCGTGGCGCACTGCCGCAGGCCGTAGGCCTCGGCCTGGGTCGCCAACCGGCCCGCGTCGTGGTCCCAGGCCGCGACGACCTTGATGTCCAGTTCTGGCCGATCGCGCCAGAGGTTGCAGTAGGCGAGCACGTGGCCGTGCGCGAAGCCGAGGATCCCGACGTTGACGGGCATCTGTATCTCCCGATGGGCTGAGTGTGGGGCGGCGTGGCCGCGCCCTACAGTTCACCGCCGACGCGCCGCGCTCCTGCTATCCTTATGCTATGGCGGCACGAGGCCCGCCGATTGGAGGATGAAGCGCCCATGAGACTGCTCCTCGCCCTTGTGCCGGCCCTCCTGGCCTGCGCCGCCGACGCCCAGTGGCAGAACGCGCTGGCGCCGTCGGGCAAGCCCGGCGCACCCATGACGCTGGCTTCCCGCGGCCGCGCCCGATGCAGCATCCTCCTCCCGGCATCGCCGACGACGCAGGAGCGGAAGGCCGCCGCCGACCTGCAGCAGTGGCTGGGCGAGATCTCCCGCGTGGCCCTGCCCATCGCCGGCGAGGGGCGGCCCGTGCGGGGGAAGGTCATCAGCATCGGCGCCACGGCCCTGCTCGCTGCACAGGTTGCACCCAAGGAGGACCTCGCCGACGAGGGGTACGGCATCGCCCAGCGGCGCGGCAACCTCTTCCTCTGGGGCGGCCGCACGCGGGGCGTCATCAACGCCGTCTACGCCCTGCTTGAGGAGGACCTGGGCTGCCGCTGGTACACCAGGGAGAGCACGCGCCTACCCCGCATGGCCGAGTTGAAAGTGGCTCCGGTGGCCCGCACCTACGTTCCTCGCCTGCGCCTACGCGACCCCTTCACCTTCGTCTCCTTCGACGCCGACTGGTCGCTGAAGAACCGGACCAATGCCCCCAGCGCACCCGTGCCCGAGGAGTGGGGCGGACGGCTGGACTACGGCCAGCTCTTCGTCCACACGTTCCACCAGCTCATGCCGCCGGACAGGTACTTCGCCGAGCATCCCGAGTACTACATGCAGGACGCCGACGGCAAGCGCAACGCCTGCCAGCTCTGCACCACGAACCCCGAGACCATCCGCCTGGTGACCGAGGCCGTGCTGAAGGCCTTCCGCGAGAACCCGGCCATGGAGCTGGCCTCCGTCTTCAAGATGGACGGCGGCGGCATCTGCCGGTGCCCGCGCTGCACCGAGTTGCGCACCGCCGAGGGCGCGGACATGGCCTGCCAGCTGGTGATGGTGAACCAGGTGGCCGAGGCCGTGGAGAAGGAGTTCCCCCGCGCGACCATCGACACGCTGGCCTACCTCGATACCATCGGCGTGCCGAAGACCATGCGGCCCCGCAAGAACGTGGCGATCCGCCTCTGCAACGACGCGGTGGGCTCCTGGGTCCACCCCTTCACGCCGGCTGAGAAGTGCGACATCGGGAAGCTGACCCGCGACTGGGGCGCCGCCTGCGGACGCATCTACATCTGGGACTACAACGTCAACTTCAGCCACTACATGGCCCCCATGCCGAACCTCGACGTGACGGTGGACAACATCCGCTTCTTCGTCAAGCACAACGCCGAGGGGATCATGACCCAGGCGGGCTACCAGTCGCCGGGAGCCGAGCGCGACGAGATGCGCTCCTGGGTCATCGGCAAGATCATGTGGGACCCGAGCCGGGACCTGCGGAAGCTGGTGCTCGACTTCGACTACGGCCACTACGGCAAGGCCGCCGAACCCATCGCCGCCTACGACGCCCTCCTGCGGCAGGCGGGCATCGACCACGCCGCCGAGCTGGAGAGCCCGTCCGGAGGCATTCGGTACCGGATGGACCACCCGTTCCTCTCTGAGGCCTTCCTGAAGAGGGCCGACGAGCTCTTCGCGCAGGCCGAGAAGCTGGCCGATGACGCCGTGACGCTCCACCGCGTGGAGCGGGCGAAGCTACCGATCCTCTACGTCAAGCTCTCGCGAGGCCCCGCCTTCGTGGGCGACGCCTACCCCGACCTTCTCACCCGCTTCGAGCGGATCGCCCGCGCGGCAGGCGTGACGCATACCTGGGAGACGGCGCCGAACCTCGACAGCCAGATCGCCGCATGGAGGAAGGCTTGGGACGAGAGGGCGAAGTAGGCAGTCGAGTATGCGAAGTCAGGCCCTTTTCGTCTTACTGGTGTGAGCCCGGCCTCGGTCAGGTTCCAGTCGCCGCGCACCTGAACGGCGTGGTCGGCCGACATCCAGGGAGCTTCGCGCTCGGACATGGACGTGGCTGCACTACGTCGGGCACAATGCAATGTGGGAGCCGTGTGAAGGAGAGCCTCATGCACGGTTCGGTGAGGGGCCAGTGCGCCGGCGGCCTACTCTGCAAGTCGAGAGTGAAAACCGAGAGCGCGAAGGGTGGGGGCGGCAGGGCGTGAGGGTGAAGCCATGGACCGACTGGGTCGATTTGCGTGCCTTGTGGCCGCTTTGCTGGTAGCCGCGTCGTTGTCCGGTGCGTCGGCGGACCTGCGTCGGGAGTTCGCGGAGCCGCCGCTCCGGTGGCAGTCCCGGCCCCTCTGGTTCTGGAACGGCAAGCTGGATGCCGACAAGACCCGCAAGATGGTGGCGGACTGCAAGGCGGCCGGCTACTACGGCATGGGCATCCTTCCCTGCAACGGGATGGGCGTCGACTTCATGAGCCCGGCCTTCCTGCAGCACTACAAGGTCGCCGTGGACGAGGCCGCCCGGCTGGGCATGAGGATGTGCCTCTACGACGAGTTCTGGTTCCCCAGCGGATCGGCGGGCGGGCTGCTGGCCAAGCGGCGCCCCGAGGCGCTCAGCCGCCGCTTGGATATGCTCGCCGCCGATGTGACCGGGCCGCGGCCCTTCACCCAGGCGGTCCCCGCCGGAACCCTCATGGGCGCGGTGGCCATGGACGCCGCGACCAAGCAGCGCCTCGACATCACCGCTTCGGTCCATGACGGCGCCTTGCGCTGGAACGTCCCCGGCGGCGACTGGAAGGTGATGATCTTCACCTGCGTGCGCGACGGCCGCGACGGCCTGGTGGACTACCTGGAGCCGAGGGCGGTCGACGCCTTCATCCAGCTGACCTACCAGGCCTACCACGACGCCATGCCGGAGCGCTTCGGCTCCACCATCGACGGCGCCTTCTACGACGAGCCGGCCTTCTATCACGTAGAGGGCGGGCGGGCATGGACCGATCGCTTCAATGACGTCTTCCGCGCACGGTACGGGACCAATCCGATCACGCTCTACCCGGCGTTGTGGTTCGACATCGGCCCCGACACCGCCGCGGCGCGCAACGCCCTGTTCGGCATGCGCTCCGAGATGTATGCCGACGGCTTCGTAAAGACCCTCAACGACTGGTGCGCCGCCCACCGGATGGGCCTTACCGGGCACGCGGATCAGGAGGAGCTGGTGAACCCGGTGGTCGGCTCCGTGGGCGACCTGATGAAGTCCTTCCAGCATCAGAGCATGCCCGGCATCGACCAGGTCTTCGCCTATGGCCGCGCGTCGAAGGCCTACAAGGTGGTCAGTTCGGCGGCGAACAACTACGACAAGCCGCAGGTGGTGACCGAGTGCTACGGCGCCATGGAGCTGCCGCCGGCCAACCTCTACAAGGAGGCCATGGACCAGTTCGCCAAGGGCATCAACACCATGGTGCCCCACGCGGTCTGGTACGATCCGGCGGCCATCGTCTTCAAGCCCGACCTGTCGCCCGGCGCGCCGGTGTACGGTCCGGAGCTTCCCGCCTACAACCAGTACATCGGGCGCCTCCAGCGGATGCTCCAGGGCGGCCGCCACGTCTCCGACATCGGCGTGCTCTATCCCATCGCCACGCTGCAGGCGGGGTCGTGGTTCGGCCCGGGCAATCCGTATGAGGGTTGCGTCGACATCCCTGAAGCCGACTACATGGAGGTGGGCGAGGCGCTCTCCGTTGGGGTGCGGCGCGATTTCACCTTCGTCCACCCGGAGGTCCTTCAGGAGCGGTGCGCCGTGGAGGGCGCCACGATCGTTCTGCGGAACAAGGTGAACCACGAGCGCTGGCGCGCCTTCATCCTCCCCGGCTCGCGGTGCATCAGCGTCGCCACCCTCCGCCGCATCAAGCAGTTCACTGATCAGGGCGGTGCGGTCATCGCAACCACGCGCCTGCCGGACCGCGCGGCTGAGTTCGGCGCCGACGCCGAGGTCCGCCGTCTGGTTAGCGAGATCTTCGGTCCGGAGGCGACGCGCCGAGGCGATGCGCCACGCGTCACCGCATCATCAACGTGGGTCGGCGGCGGCTTCGATCCGGCCAGGGTCGTGGACGGTAGTCCCCTGACGCGGTGGAATGCGGCCGACGGAAGCAAGGGCGCCCAGTGGCTCGAAGCGGACCTGGGGCGCGAGCGGACCGTTGGCGGGGTCGTGGTGAATGAGGCGTTCGATCGCGTTCGCGGCTACCGCGTTCAGGCATGGAACGGCAAGGAGTGGGTCGATCAGGCGAGGGGCGAGCGGCTTGGGAAGCGCGCGGAGGTCCACTTCCCTCCGGTCTCGACCCACCGGCTACGCCTGCTCATGGAGGCGGTTGCCGGCGACAGCGCTTCGGTCAGCGAATGGACGATCCTGGGCCCGGACGGTCGCAACCTCTTCAAGCGCGAGGCCCCGCCCTGCCGGCGCAACGCCCGCGGCGGCCGGGCCTGGTTCCTGCCCACGCCGAGCGTGGCGGCGCTCAAGGCCGTCCTCGCCGAGGCCCTGCCCGACGGCGATGTGGTGATCGACCACGACCAGCCCGTCACCACCGGCAATATCTCCTATATCCATAAGGGGAAAGACGGCCTGTCGATCTACTTCTTCGCCAACTCGTCGGACGACCCGGTCGATACGTGGGTTGCCCTGCGTGGCAAGGTGGCCCCTGAGGTGTGGGACCCGCACGATGGGAACGTCGGCCCAGCCGAGGTGCGGCACGTCACCGGCAAGGAGGGACCTGTCACCCGGGTCCATCTCAAGCTCGCCCCGGTCCACTCGCTCTTCCTCGTGGCGCCGGACGCACCCCGGAAGCCCGGCACCAAGGCGACGCCATAGCCCAACCCCACCCCTCTGGACTTTGAACTTTAGACTTTAGACTTGACACTATCTCGCCTAACCAGCCAGCGCCTGAGCCTCCCAGAGCGTCCGATAAGGACCGGGGGCTGCCACCAGGTCGGCGTGGCGGCCGCGTTGGGTGATGCGGCCGTCGGACAGCACGAGGGTCTCGTCGGCGTCGGCCACGGCTGCGGGCCTGTGCGAGATCACGAGCAGGGCGCCCTGGCCGCAGTGCCGACGCGCGGAGCGGAGCATCTCGGCCTCGGTGATGGGGTCCAGGTCAGCGCCCGCCTCATCAAGGATGGTGAGGTCGGCTCCGCGAGCCAGCGCCCTGGCCACCGCGATACGCCGCCGCTGCCCTCCGCTAAGGCTGGAGCCTCGCTCGCCGACCATCGTATCGTAACCCTGTGGCAGCGACCGCACGAAGCCGTCGGCCTGGGCGGCGCAGGCGGCGTCATGCACCTCGGCGGGGCCGGCGCCGGAGCCCAGCGCGATGTTGGCGGCCACCGTGGCATCGAAGAGGTGCGCGTCCTGCGAGACGAGGGCGATCCGCGCGCGCCACGCGTCGCCGTCGATCGACGACTGCGGTTTCCCTCCAGCCGTGACGCGCCCGCCCTCCACCGGCAGTAGCCCGCAGAGCGCCCACGCCAGCGTCGACTTGCCTGAGCCGCTGGCGCCCACGAGCGCCACCATGGAGCCGGGTCGGAGTTCCAGGCTCACGCCGTCCAGCGCCGGCGGGGCATCTGGCGCGTAGCGTAGCGTGAGGCCCTCCACAGCGATGGGCAGGAAGGGCTGCGGCGCGGTCTCATCTCCTTCGGGCACCACGGGCGACGGGCGGTCGGCCAACTCCTCCACGCGGTCGGCCGCGGCGCGGCTCACCTCGGCCTGCTGCCACGCGGCTGGTAGGCCCAGGGCCGTTTCGAAGCCCGCCAGCGCACCCAACGCGCCCACGGCGACCATGACGTGCGGCAGACGCCCGGCAGATGCCTCCACGGCGCAGAGCCAGAGGACCCCGCCGGTCGCGCCCCAGGCAAGGGCTTGCGCCGACCACGCGCCGGCGGCCTGCGCCAACGACGTGCGCCACTGGGAGCCGGCCATGGCGGCGGCGGCGGAACCGACGCGCGCGAGGCCCTCCTCCTGCCGTCCCATGGCGGTGAGCTCGGGAAGGCCCTGCACGCAGTCCAGGGCGGCTTCGGAAAGACCGGCACGGGCCGAGAGCGCCTCGCGGCTGGGGCGGCGCGATGACAGCCGCGTGAGGGCCGGGATCAGCCAGCCGGCGCAGAGCATGCCGGCGAGGCAGACCCATCCGCCCAGTGGGGCCAGCGAGCCGACCCAGATCGGCACCGCAATGGCCATGACCACGGCGGCGAGGGTGGGCGCCGCCGCCCGGGCCACGAAGCCCTGCAGCGCCTCCACGTCGGAGACGGCGCGGGCAAGCCAGTCGGCCCGCTTCTCGGTCACCCAGAGGCCGGGCACATGCGGCGCGGCCGCACGCAGCAGGCCCACGCGCACGTCGGCCAGCACCTGGAACGTGGCGTCGTGCACCACGAGGCGCTCAAGGTAGCGCAGCACCCCGCGCAGGATGCCGAAGAGGCGCACACCCACGACCGGCACGGCGATGGCCTCCATGGTGGGCTGCTGTCCGGCGCGGGAGATGATGAATGCAGAGCAGGCCAGCAGCGCCACGGACGAGCCTACCGTGGCGGCCCCCAGTAGCGCGCCGAAGGTCAGGGCGTGGCGGATCGGGCCGAGCATGCGCAGAAGGCGCCTCACGCCGCCACCCCCTGGGCGGCGCGGACGAGGTCGGCGAAGGGGCCGCGCACGGACGCGAGGTCGTCGTACCGGCCCTGCTGGGTCACGACGCCCTCCTCCAGCACCACGACCAGGTCGGCCGCGCGGCAGGTCTGCAGCCGATGGGCGATCACCACCACGAGGCGCGAGGAGGCCATCCGCTGCACAGAGGCCGAGACCGCCTCCTCGGTGAGGGCGTCGAGGTTGGAGGTGGGCTCGTCGAGGATCACCAGGGGAGCGGGCTGCAGGAGCGTCCGCGCCAGGGCGATGCGCTGGGCCTGACCCACGCTGAGACGTCCACCCCGGTCGCCCAGCATGGTGTCGAGCCCACGGGGCAGGTCGCGCACGAAGCCGTCTGCCGATGCCATGCGGAGGGCTTCCCAGAGGCGCTCGTCGGACGCCTGGGGATCGGCCGTGCGGAGGTTCTGAGCCACCGTGGCGTGGAACAGGTAGGGCTGCTGCGAGAGCCAGGCCGTCTCGCCGGGCCTCGGGCGCCATGCCGCGGCGGCGCGGCTCAGGGAGCCTTCCGCCGGCTCGATCCAGCCAAGCAGCAGGCGAGCCAGGGTGCTCTTGCCCGCGCCGGAGCGCCCCACGACCGCCACGAGCCCGCGCTCGGGTAGTTCAAGCGTGGCCCCGCGCAGGGCGTGGGCCTCGGCGCCCGGATAGCGATAGCTCACGCCACGGAGCGTGATGGCGCCGGGTCCGGCTTCGCTGTCGCCTGCCGTCGGTCCGCCGGGCTCCGGGCCTTCGAGCAGGCCGTAGACCCGAGAAGCGGCGGCGTTGGCCGAGACCACCGTGTGGAACCGCGCGCCCAGCGCCCGGAGCGGCGCGTGGAACTCCGGCGCCAGCATGAGGACCGTCAGGGCGGGGGCGAACTCCATGCGGCCGTAGAGGAGACGGATGCCCACCTGCACGGCCACCAGCGCGGTGCTCAGCGTGCCGATCATCTCCAGCGCGAAGGCCGAGAGGAACGCGATGCGCACCACGTCCATGGTCGCGTCCCGGAAGCGCTCCGTGGCGGCTCGCGTCTCATCCAGCCGTCGGCTCACCTGGCCGTAGGCCCGCAGCGTGGCGAGCCCCTCCAGCGAGTCGAGCAGGTGCGCCCCCAGCACTGCCAGCGCGCCCCACTGCCGCTGTGAGCGCTCCTGCGCCAGTTTGCCGATAAGGGCCATAAACAGCGGAGCCAGCGGCCCGGTAATGAAGAGGATGGCGCCCGAGATCGGGTCGCGCCACGTTACTGCCACCAAGATGATGAGCGGCGCGAGCAGGGCCACGCCTGCCTGGGGCACGAACTGCGAGAACGCGGGCTCCAGCGAGTCGACGCCTTCGGTGAGCGTGGTGGTGAGTTCGGCGGAGCGCTCGCGTCCCACAGACGCGGGGCCCATGGCCACGATGCGCCGGGCCAGCCGGGCCCGCAGCAACTCGCGCAGGCGCAGGCCCGCGCCGGCGGATAGCGCGTCCGCGGACAGGCCCGCCACGGCGCGCACCGCGGCGGCCAGCGCGAAGGCCGCGAGCCAGGGCAGCGCCTGGCCGGCCGTCTTGCCGCGCAGGAGGACGGCGTCGACGAAGCCGGCCGCGCCGCCCCACTGAACGCACGCGGCAACGGCGCCTAGGCCACCAAGCAGAACGGCTGCTGCGAGCCGGCCCCGCTCGGGCAGGGCGTCGCGCAGCAGCCGCTTATCGATCATACCGTGCCTTGTGGTGGGCTAGGCCGGCTTCTCGGATGTGGGCGCGGTGACCCTCTGGCGGAAGACCCAGTAGGTCCAGATCTGGTAGGCCAGCACCACCGGCACGAACATCAGCGCCACCACCGACATGATAGTGAGCGTGTAGTGGGACGATGAGGCGTTCGTGATCGTGAGGTTCCACTCCGGGTTAGTGCTGGAGATCATCACTCGCGGGAAGAGGCCGGCGAAGATCGACACCACGGAGCAGGCGATGGTGACGCCCGTCATGGCGAAGGCCACGCCGTCGCGCTTCTGTCCGCTCAGGAGGCCCGCCGCCAGCAGCGCCACGCCGCCGACTACCGCCACGATCATCGCGATGGAGGCGTTCCGCGCGAAGAGATCGGTGGCCTTGAAGCTCAGGGCGAAGGTGCCGGCCAGCAGGAGCATGGCGACTGGTCCCAGCTTCTTGGTCAGCGTCCTCGCCCGGCCGGCGATGTCGTGGTCGCCCTTGATTATCAGGAAGAGCGCGCCGTGAAGTGTGAAGAGCGCCAGGCCGGCCAGGCCGCAGACGAGCGCGTAGGGGTTCAGCAGGTTGAAGAAGCCGCCCGTGTAGTTCATGCTTCCGTCGATGGGCACGCCCTTCACGATGTTGCCGAATGCTACGCCCCAGAGCAGCGCGGGCACGAAGCTCCCCACGAAGATGCAGACGTCCCACAGGTTCCGCCAGCCCGGCCGCGGGTCCTTGCTGCGGAACTCGAAGCCGACGCCGCGCAGGATCAGGCCCACGAGCATCAGCGCGAGGGCCAGGTAGAAGCCGCTGAAGAGCGTGGCGTACCAGCCAGGGAACGCCGCGAACATGGCGCCGCCGGCGGTGACCATCCAGGTCTCATTGGCATCCCAGAAGGGCCCAATGGTGTTGATGATGCCCCGGCGCTCGCCATCGGTCTTGCCCAGCACGGGCAAGAGGATGCCGACGCCGTAGTCGAACCCCTCCAGGAAGAAGAAGCCGATGAAGAGCACCGCGATCAGCACGAACCAGAGCGTGTTGAGGTCCATGGTTCTCTCCTATCCTTCCTAGTAGACGCTCATAGGCTGGGTCGGCGCGTCGGGCGCCGGACCGGCCGTGGCGTACTTCCGCAGCAGGTAGATATCGGCGCCCATCAGCACGCCGTAGACGACCACGAAGAGCACCAGCGTGATGGCCAGCATGCCGACGGTGACGTTGGGGCTCACCGCGTCGCTGGTCTTCATCAGGCCGTTGACGATCCACGGTTGGCGGCCGATCTCCGCCATGATCCATCCGGCGGAGTTCGCGATGTAGGGCAGCGCGATGGCCGGCGCCAGGACGCGCAGCAGCAACGGCGTGGTATGCAGCCTGCCCATCTGGACCAGCAGCACGCTGAGGAGCGCCAGCAGGAGCATCAGCCCGCCGGCACCGACCATGATGCGGAACGACCAGTAGGTGACGGCCACCGGAGGCACGTAGTTGCCGGGGCCGTACTTGGCCTCAGCCTCAGCCTGGAGTTGGTTGACGCCCCTTACCTCGCCGTCCATCCGATTGTAGGCAAGCAGGCTGAGGGCTCGGGGGATGCGGATGGAGAAGACATCACGCCGTTCGGCCTCATCTGCGATGGTGAACAGGGAGAAGGATGCCGGGTTCTCGGTGTTCCATAGCGCCTCGGCGGCCGCGATCTTCATCGGTTGGTTGCGGATCATGTGCTGGGCCTGAAGGTGGCCCACCGCCCCCACTCCGAGGCTGCCCACCGCTGCATAGAGGGCTGCAATGGAGGCAGACTTGCGGAAGAAGTCGGCATGGGTGCCGCGCAGGAGGTGCCAGGCGCAGACGCCCAGCACGAAAAAGCCCGCGGTGGCAACGCCGGCCGTTATCACGTGAGGGAACTGAACCCAGACATTGGGGTTCGTTAGCAGGGCGCCGAAGTCCACCATCTCGGCGCGGCCGTTGCGCAGGACATAGCCCGTGGGCTGCTGCATGAACGAGTTGGCGATGAGTATCCATAGCGCGGACAGGTTAGCGCCGATGGCCGCAAGCCAGATCGAGGCAAGGTGGATTTTCTTCGGCAGCGTATCCCATCCGAAGATCCAGACGCCCAGGAACGTGGCCTCCAGGAAGAAGGCCAGCAACGCCTCGATCGCCAGCGGCGCGCCGAAGATGTCGCCCACGAACCGCGAGTACTGGGACCAGTTCATGCCGAACTGGAACTCCATCACGATGCCCGTAACGACGCCCATGGCGAAGTTGATGAGGAAGAGCTTGCCCCAGAACTTGGTCATGCGCTTGTACTGGTCGTCGCCGGTTCGGACGTACATGGTCTGCATGATCGCGACCAGGACCGACAGGCCCAGCGTGAGCGGCACGAAGAAGTAGTGGTACACCGACGTGGCGGCGAACTGCCACCTTGCGAGGGCTACGGCGTCCATGTGGTTGTGTTCCCCATTTGGGTGAGTTCGGCCGTGGGCTCCTTACCCGGGCAGATGAGCGACCCGGAGGCGCTGGCGGCCAGCGCGTCGAAACGTATGGAGTGGAGACGTTCGCGAAAGTCGCTCTGCAGGCAGAGCCAGACGGGATGGATCGCGCAGAAGGAGTCCCTCGGACACTCGCCGGGACGGCGCGTACATCGGTTCAACTCGACGGGTCCGTCGATTGCTTCCACGACCTCAAGGAGGCTGATCTCCGAGGGCGGCTTCGCCAGCTTCACGCCTCCACCGGCGCCACGTCTGGTATCAGCGATGCCGCAGGCGGCGAGGCGCGCCAGGATGCGCGTCATTACTCCGCGAGGCACGGAGTGGCGATCGCCCACGTCCTCCCCGCGAACCCTGCCTTCGGTTCCGGTGGCCGCGAGCTCAAGCACGACGCGCACAGCGTAGTCCGCCATTCGGGTGATCTTCACGGGCATTCCTTCCTAAGAGGGTACCCTATGGTAGCTTTGACGCGGCTCCGAGTCAAGTCCTCACCCTGTTATTGAGCGCTATTCGGGTGCAATCCAGCCCATGGCCTCCATGGTGAGCCTCGCGGAGCGTTTGGCGCCGGGCCTCCCGATGGCCGCAAGACGCTCCACGGCGTCACGGGCTTCGGGCACGCCGCAACGCGCCAGGGCCAGCACCACGGTCTCCTGCAGTTCCCCACGGAACCGGTCGACGCAATCGGCGATGGCCAATGCCGCCTCCACGCGCCTCGTCCGCGCAAGTGTCATCGCAGCGAAGGCGGCCATGGGCAGCTCCTCGGCGCTCAGGTAGGGGATCAGCGCCTCGTGCGCCCGCTCATCCTCCAACTGGATGAGGGCCTGCATGCACTCCGTGATCACCTCCGGGACCTCGCCGGCGGGGTTCCGCAGCTTGATGGCCAGCAGCGTGGCGCCTGCGGCGTCGGCCAGGCGCGCCAGGGCCCGGGCCGCCCCCACACGGGCGGCGGCGGTCTCCATCGGGCTGCCCGTGAGCTCGAAGAGGAGCAGGCCGATGTCGCGCAGGGCGTCGGGGTGACGGATCTCGGCGAGGACCTGGGCGCAGGCTGCCCGGAGCGGCGGTGCGGTGTCCACGGGCATCCCGCCGATGTACTCCACCTGAACGCAGGCGACCCCGGCCCGCATGGCGTCGGCCGCGAAGGCGTAGGCGTGGCGACCCAGCGCGATGGCCAGATGCGTGCGCACGCTGCAGCCGGGGTCGCGCTTGGGCCCCGCGGCCATGGCGTAGTCGAACGCGGCCAGCAGGTCGTGGCAGAGCTCCCAGGGCGCCTGATCCTCCAGCGCGGCGGCGGCGAGGCCGGCCACATAGCTTGAGCGGTCTCGCAGGGCCGCAAGCAGAAGCTTCAGGTCGTCGGCGGAGCCCGACGCGGCGAGGCGCTGCACCGCCCGGATGCGGTCCTCGGTCTTGGATGAACTGAGCAGTCGAGAAACCCCATCGTCCACGGCGCACCTTGCCTCGGCGCTGTGCGTCTCGGGTCCCTGGTCCCATCGGACACGGGAGCACGCCGCCGTAGGTAGACTACCCGTTGAGCACGCCCATCCGGGCGGCGCCCAGCGGGAGCGCGGATATGCCCATGGTCATCGACGGTCACAACCACGCCGGAGTGGAGCTGCAGGCCTACCTGCGCGGCCACTACCCCTACGCCCAGTCGCTGCCCGACATGGTCGCCGCGGGCCAGGCGCTGGGCGTGACGCACTGGGTGGTCTTCCCCATGGTCACCCACTTCGGCATGAGCCTGGCCGCGCTTCGGCGGGGCGTCGTTGAGCCCGACCCGTGGCTGGAGCGTGCGCCCTATGCGTTCGAGAACCGCCGCCTGCTGGAGGAGCTCCATCTGCTCTGCCCGCACCTGCTGGGCCGCGTCTTCCCCTTCGCCATGGTCGATCCCCTCCGGGCCACACGGGAGCAGGCCGACGAACTGCGCCACCTGCGCGCGGACTACCCGATCCACGGGTTGAAGATGCAGGCCACCATGCTGCAGGCGCCCGCCGCGGCCCTGCTGGGACCCGGGCGCGTGCTGCTGGACCTGGCCGAGGAGTGGGACCTGCCCATCGTGGCGCATACGGCCGTCTACCCCGGCGATCCCTGGTCACAGCCCGATGACCTGCTCCGCGTGGCGGAGGCCGCTCCGCGGGTGCGCTTCTGTCTGGGGCACGCCTGCCGGTTCGACAGGCCGTCGCTGGACCGCGTCGCCGGGGCTCCCAACGTCTGGTTCGACTGCTCCGCGCATGTGATCCAGTGCCGGCTGGCGACCATCGATTCGCCCCATGTCGCGGCGCTCGGCCGGCGGTTCGAGACCGACTACACGCGGCCGGAGCGGGTTCTGCTCGACCTGGCGGAGGCATACCCCGGCAAGCTGATCTGGGGCTCCGACTCGCCCTACTACACCTACGTCGACGCGGACATGGCGCTCTGGTCGGACTACGCCGCCGAGGCCGCCTGCCTGCGCGCCCTGCCTGAACCGCACCGGGCGGCAGTGGGCGGCCGCAACGCGCTGGACTGCTTCGGCCTGCCCTTGGAGGAGTGAACGCCGCGACGTCGAAGTCTACAGGGCGCTCCGGCGCCGGGAGGACGATATGGCCACCTACAACACGCTCGACTTCAGCTACAGCCCCTCGCCGCACGTCCCGTTCCGCGACACCGAGGTGCTGGCGCGCATGCGCGACATCGGCCCGGAGCAGTTCCGCAACCACCCGAACCCGAACCTCAACGTGCGCGTGGTGAAGGAGTTCGACGTCTGGTTCACCTTCATGATGGACATCTACTTCCGCATCAAGGAGGCCTCCGAGGCCGGGCGCCGGATCGTGATAATCCTCCCCCAGCCCTGGCCCCTCTACGAGCGGGTGGCCGAGATGATCAACCGGAGCCGCATCGACTGCAGCAGGCTCTATACCTTCAACATGGATGAGTACGCCGACGAGCAGGGCAACATCGCGCCGGAGAGCTGGCCCTGGGGCTTCACGCACGCGCTGAAGAAGTACTTCTACTCAAAGATCGACCCCGCACTCCGGCCGCCGGAGGGCCAGATGGTGGGCCTCACCAACGAGAACCTGGCCGACTACGGCAAGCGCATCACCGACCTGGGCGGCGCCGATATCGTCTACATGGGTCCGGGCTGGACGGGGCACGTCGCCTTCGTGGAGCCCGACGCGCCGGAGACGCCGCAGGATCTGGATGAGTTCCTGCAGATGGGCCCGCGAGTCGTCACGCTGAGCCCCTTCACGCTGGCGCAGAACTCCCTCCACGGCTCGTTCGGCGCCGCAGGCGACCTGGCCGCCGTGCCTCCACGTGCCGCCACCATCGGTCCCGCGCAGGTGCTGGAGGCCAGGCGCCGCATGGGGACCTACAGCATCGGCGTCCACGGCACCAGCACATCGTGGCAGAAGCTCATCGCCCGGCTGGCGCTCTTCGGCCCGGTGACGCCCCGCGTGCCCGACTCGATCATCCAACTGAAGCCGTCGGACGCGCTCGTGGCCGAGCCCATCGCCTCGCCGATCACGGTTGACTGGGACAAGGGCTACTGACGAATGCCCGCGCGCCCTTGGCCCGGGCCGCCCGTCTGGTGCATCATAGGGGCCACACATCGCCGATTGGGGGATCGCCGCCATGACTGACCTCGAGCGTTTCGTCGCCTGCATGACCTACGAGCCTGCCGACCGCAGGCCGAACCACGAGCTGGGGGTCTGGCCGCAGACCGTCATGCGATGGCGTGACGAGGCGCCGGAGGCCATCAAGGACTTCTGCTGGAACTGGTTCGTCGCCGAGCCGGGGCTGGGCCTGGACCGCCGCGAGTACGTGAGCCTCAACTACTCCTTCATCCCGCCCTTCGAGCACGTCATGCTGGAGGAGACCGGGGAGTACGAGATCTTCCGCGACGGCCTCGGTATCACGCACAAGGCCCTGAAGGAAGGCACCGTGGGCGGCGGCCGCATGTCGATGGACCAGTACCTAGCGCATCCGCTCCGCACGCCCGAGGATTGGCCCGACATCAAGCGGCGCCTCCAGCCCTCGCCCCAGCGCGTCCCGGCGGACCTGGCCGCCCAGGCCGAGCGGTGGCGCACGCGCGACTACCCGCTCATCCTCGGCCACAACTGCCAGGCCACGGGCTTCTACTGGCGAGCCCGCGAGTGGATGGGCACCGAGGAGCTATCCACGGCCTGGTACGACTACCCGGCCCTGTGCCACGAGATGATGGAGTTCTTCGCGGACCTGATCATCGAGACCAGCAAGCCCGCGCTGGCCGCCACCAACGTGGAGTACTTCTGCCTGAACGAAGACCTCTCCATGAAGTCCGGCCCGCTGCTGAGCCCCGCCACCTTCCGCAAGTTCATCCTGCCCCACCTGAAGCGGCTCGTAGCCTTCATGAAGTCGAACGGCGTGCGCTGGTTCGCGCTGGACACCGACGGCGACCCGACGCCCCTGATCCCTCTCTTCATGGAGGCCGGCGTCGACATCCTCTGGCCCATCGAGCGCGCCTCCGAGGTGAGCCCCATGGTCTGGCGCAAGCGGTTCGGCAAGGACCTGCGCCTCTGGGGCGGCGTCGATAAGCGCGTGGTGGCCCGCGGACCGGCGGAGACCCGCGCACACCTGCTGGAGATGGCTCCGCTGATCGAGGAGGGGGGCTTCATCCCGTCCATCGACCACACGGTGCCGCCGGATATCTCCTGGGACAACTTCCGCCACTACATGGACGCCAAGCGCGACCTGCTGGCCGGCGACTTCGGCAAGCTGGCCGGCTGAACGCGGATCGCCGCCCTATGACACACGACCTGCCGATCACGCCCTGCTGCGGCAAGGCCGCGGAGTGCCCCGAGTACGCCGCCACGCGCTCGCTGGACGACCTGCGAGCCGCCGACTACTCGCGGCTTGACCGGCTGGGCCATGTCTACCTCGACTACACGGGAGGCGGCCTCTACGCCGAGTCGCAGGTCCGCGCACACGCCGACCTGCTTCTGGAGAGCGTCTTTGGGAACCCGCACTCGATCAACCCCAGCTCCCTGGCCATGACGCACCTGGTCGAGGAGGCGAGGCGGGAGGTTCTGGCCCACTTCAACGCGCCCGCCAACGAGTACGTGGTCATCTTCACCCAGAACGCCAGCGGGGCCCTGAAGCTGGTGGGGGAGTCCTACCCGTTCGGGCCGGGCGCGCGGTACCTGCTGACCTTCGACAACCACAACTCGGTCAACGGCATCCGCGAGTTCGCCCGAGCCAAGGGCGCCGCGGTGGCCTATGCGCCGGTGCTGCCGCCGGAGTTGCGCATCGACGAGGAGCGGCTTGCGGAGCGGCTGAGGGAACTGCAACCAGGCCGACGGGGCCTCTTCGCCTACCCGGCGCAGTCCAACTTCTCCGGGGTGCAGCACTCGCTGGAGTGGGTGGGCCGCGCACAGGAGCAGGGCTGGGACGTGCTGCTGGACGCCGCCGCCTTCGTGCCCACGAACCGGCTGGACATCGGGGCGCTGGGACCGGACTTCGTGACGCTCTCATTCTACAAAATGCTGGGATATCCCACCGGCGTGGGCGCGCTCATCGCGCGGAAGCGGGCGCTGGCCAGGCTGCACCGCCCCTGGTTCGCCGGAGGCACGATCACCGTGGCGTCCGTGCAGCCCGACCGGCACTACCTGCAGGAGGGCGCCGAGGCGTTTGAGGACGGCACGCTCAACTACCTCTCGCTTCCGGCGGTCACCATCGGGTTGCGGCACCTGTCCGCCGTGGGGATCGACACCGTCCACGCGCGGGTGCGGTGCCTGACGGCCTGGCTGCTCACCGAGCTGGAGGGAATGCACCACGCCGGCGGCCTGCCGCTCGTGCGCCTCTACGGCCCGTGGGACATGCGCGACCGGGGCGGGTGCATCACGCTCAACCTGTTCGACCGAGACGGCCGCTTCATCGACCACCGCGTCGTCGAGCATCTGGCCACGGAGGAGGGCATCTCGCTGCGTGCGGGCTGCTTCTGCAACCCCGGCGGCGGTGAGCTGGCTCTGGGCATCTCGTCGGGCGAGCTCACCTCCTGCTTCATCAAGAACCGCCAGCGGATGACGCACGACGACTTCCGCCGCTGCATCGACGACAAGAGCACGGGTGCGGTGCGCGTCTCCGTGGGCCTCGCCAGCAACTTCGCCGACGTGCACCGCTTCATCCAGTTCGCTCGCCGTTTCCTCGACAGGGCGGCCGGCGATCTGGAGCCGGGCGAGTAGCCCCGTAAGCCGAGGGCCGCCTCCCTGCCCGCGAAGGCAGAGGGGCGGCCCGGGTGCATCGAGGGCGGGAGCCGGCGGCGGCTACCCGGCGGCTTCCCACTTCCTGCGGGCCTCGGCCACCTGGGCGATGGCCGCCATGTGCGTCTGGCGCTCGGCTTCCAGCGTGGGCATCCACGGCGCGTGGAGGAAGCCTTGCAGGTAATCCGGCGCGATCCGGCCCTTGCAGTACTCCACCGTGCGCCCGAAGTTGACGTCGTTGCCCCAGTTGCTGCCCGTGGGCATCTGGTCGTAGCCCTTCGCCTGCAGGTCGTCGTACAGCTTCAGCTCCGGCACTTCGGCATCGAAGCGGTCGCCGTAGTACCAGTTGCTCTGGACCGCCGTGCGGGGCATCTTGGCGAAGAAGACATCCGGCTTCGTCCATGCGTAGTCGGACCAGACCCAGGGGCGTGTGCCCGTGGCACTGACGGCATGTACCATGGCCTCCAGGTCGCGCCACCAGAGTTCGTGCTGCCGGACCACGGCGTACTGGTACTCTGCCTGATGCGCGAAGGTCTCCTCGTCCATCCCCAGGTGGAACGCCACCGGGCACGAGAAGAGGGTCGAAACCTCGGCGATGAGGTCTCGCACCACGGAGTAGTAGGTGTCCGTGGAGACCATGCGGCCGTACGGGCCGAGCCACGCGTCGTGCGCCGTGGAGAAGTTGAGCTTCGGCACCGGCTCTAGGCCGATGGAGCGGAGCCGCGAGAGCTCGTCGCGGAGCTTAGTGACCGACCACGCGCCCTCCACGCCGATCTCGGGGTGGCTCTGGTACTCCACACCGTCGCCCAGGTCCAGCACCACCATATTGATGCCGGCGTCCACCATGGCCGACGTCAGGTCGCGCCAGAGCCGCTCATCGAAGCGCATGTAGGGCTTGTAGCAGATGTACTGGGCCGCCTTGCCCCACCGGTCGGTGGGGCGGTCGCACCACATGTTGAAGCTGAGATGTGCCAGATACGCCCAGTGCGGGCACCCGTTCGGCATGGTCACTCTCCTTGGCGCTCAGGCCGGTCGTCCCTCGGCGCCGACGTTACTCCAGCACGAGATTGTCGATCAGGCTATCGATAGCGCTCAGGTCTGCGTCGCTGAGCGTGAAGGCCAGCGCACCGGCATTCTCCCGGGCCTGGGCGGCGTCGCGGGCGCCCACCAGGGCCGCCGTGACGCCGGGCTGCCGGATCGTCCAGTTGATGACGACCTGCCCGAGCGTGGCCTTGTGCTCGGCGGCCAGCGGGCGCATCTCGTCCAGCATCCGGTTCACCCGGCGGATGTTCTCCGGCTGGAAGAACCGGTCCCCGGCGCGGCTGTCCCCTTCGGCGAACTTGTGCTCGGGGCTGAATTTGCCCGTGAGGAGGCCGCGTTGCATCGGGCTGTAGACGATGACGCCCACGTTGTTCTCCCGGCAATACGGAAGGATGTCGGCTTCGATTCCCCGGAACACCATGCTGTAGGGCGGCTGTAGCGATGCGACAGGGAAGACCTTGCGGCAGGCGTCGATCTCCTCGGCGGTGAAGTTGCTGACGCCGCCTGCGAGGATCTTGCCGGCCTTGTGCAGCTCCGCCAGCGCCTCCATGGTCTCCTCCACGGGCGTGGTATGGTCGCGCCAGTGGCACTGGTAGAGGTCGATGCGGTCGGTGTTGAGGCACTTGAGGCTCCGCTCGCACTCCTCGATAATCCGTTCCTTGCGGGCGTTGCGGTAAACGTCGGCGCCGCCGTCCTCGTTCAGGTGGAAGAAGAACTCGCCCTCGGCAATGTCGCCGCGGAGGCCGAACTTGGTGAAGATCTGCACTTCGTCGCGCCTGCCCGCCACGGCCCGCCCGACCAGCTCCTCGGACTTGCCGAAGCCGTAGACCGGCGCGGTGTCGATGGACGTGATGCCCAGGTCGATGGAGGCGCGGATGGCGTCGATCGCCTTGCGCTCATCGGTCCCGCCCCACATGGCCCCGCCGATGGCCCAGGCGCCGAACGTGATCACGGAGGCTCGAACCGGGCTGGACCCCAACTGCCTTGTCTGCATGCTGTAACTCCCTTGGTGTTGCATCACCGTTGGAGGATACCCCTGCCCGGGCGCGTTGACGCCCAGGGCTTGGGCGAAAACGCGCGAGGAACCGGGCCTGCGTGGCCGTACCCGCGCCGCAAGCGGTCCATAATGTAGGCCATGGTGTGCAGCACCATGTGACGCACCATCGACGGACTTCGGCGCAACGACCTGATCCGCACCTTTGCAGCCAGAACAAAACGTTCAAGACCGGAACCCGCCCAATGAGCCCATTGCACGCCGCCGCGCAGGCGGTACTCGAGTTGAGCCCGCAGCTGGCGCGCGCCGTATCGCACCGGCTGAACGTCGGAAGCGCCGCAACTCCGCGCAGGGCCGCCGACGACGACAATGCCCACCACCTCGCCTATCTGGCCGAGGCAATACGCACCGGCGACGACGCGCTCTTCGTAAACTACGCGCAGTGGCTCAAGGTGCGTTACGCCACCAAGCCGCAGACGGGCCGGTCCGTGGAGTCGGTCCTGGAGGCGCTGCGCCACGCCATCATGGAGTGCGCGCCCGGACCGACGGCCGGCGCCACGGTCCCGATCCTCGACACCGCCCTGGCGGCGCTCCCAAGCTCGCCCGACACGGCGCCGAGCTACCTCGATCCCGACGCGCCATACGCCGCGACGGCCCGCCAGTACCTGGATCGGCTCCTTGCCGCCGACCGCAACAAGGCCTGCGACCTCGTGGTTCGCACCGCCGGCGGCGGGGCTCCGATCCGTGACATCTACGTCCATGTCTTCCAGCCCTGCCTGCGCGAAGTGGGCCGCCTGTGGCAACTGAACAAGATATCCGTGGCGCAGGAGCACTACTGCACCGCGGCCACGCAGCTCGTCATGGCGCAGCTGAGCCCGTACGTCTTCTCAGGCGTCACGTCGGACCGCCGCATGGTGGCCACCTGCGTGGGCGGCGAGCTCCACGAACTGGGTATCCGGATGGTGACCGACCTGATGGAGATGGCCGGTTGGGATACCTACTACCTGGGCGCCAACATGAACACGGAAGGCATCCTTGCGGCGATCGAGGAGTACGACGCGGACCTGCTGGCCCTCTCGGCCACGATGGTGTACCACGTGCACCTCGTGGAGGAGACCATCGCGGCCGTGCGCGATTCGGAGCGGACCCGCGGCGTCAGAGTGATGGTCGGCGGGTTCCCGTTCCTCGTCTCACCCGACCTGTGGCGAACCGTGGGCGCCGACGGCTTCGCGCCGGACCCGGATACCGCCATCGCCGTCGCCGACCAACTCGTCCCAGGGGGGAAACCATGAGCGCCGAAACCGTCGGGACCGCAGGCATCGTGCTCCTATGCTCCGCCGAGGGCACGGTCCGAGAGGTGATCCACGATTCCGTCGGGCTTGCTCCGCTGGTTGGGCGGCCCTTCACGCAGATAGCGGAGCCGGAGAGCCTCGCCAAGGTTGAGGCGTTCCAGTATGCCCTGGGCGAGCAGGGCGCCGTTCTGGGCTGGGAGATCAACGTCGCCATCGACGGCGCCACTGTGTGCATGGCCCTCAATGGCTCCACCACGCCGGACGGCATCCTGGTGATGGGTTCGGCCGTGCCGCTGGGCCTCTACGACGAGGTGACGCGACTGAACAACATGCTGGCCAACCTGCAGCGGAAGATGGCGAAACAGAACGTCGCCATGGATCGCCTGAGCGCGCTGAAGGACCAGTTCGTAGGCATGGCCGCGCATGCCCTGCAGACGCCCAACGGCGCCATCTCCGTGCTCGCCGAGGCGCTCCTGGAGGAGTTGGGGCCGACCCTATCGGAAGTGCACCGCGAGTACCTTGAGACGATCCAGTCGTCGGCCGAGTACATGCGCGTCCTGGCCGGCTTCTACCTGGACGCCGCGACCATCGGAACCGGCGCCATGCGCTTCACCTTCGCGCCGACCGATCTGGCCGATGTGGTGAACCGGAGCGTCAGGCTGCATCGCACCGTCTCGGCACGCCTGCAAGAGGGTCTGGTGTTGACCGTAGAGGGGGCCGGGCCGTTGCTGATGCTGGACCGCGGCAAGATCGAGGAGGCGCTCCACAACCTGCTCAACAATGCGGAAAAGCACTCGCCCGCCGGGGCGCCGGTCGAGGTCGACCTGGCCTTCGGCGATGTCTCGGTGTGCCTGACCGTGACCGACCATGGCCTGGGCATCGCCCCTGAGGACCGGGTGCGGATGTTCCAGCCCTACCAGGTCACCGGCGCGTCCAAGGACAAGATGGGCGTCGGGCTGGGCCTGAGCATCGTGCGCCGGATCGTCGAGGGGCATGGCGGCGACGTACAGATCGAGGAGACCCCGGGCGGTGGGGCTACGTTCATTGTGACCTTGCCCCGACGCGTGGCGCCGTCCGCCTAGGCGGAGGGAGCGACGGCCTCCGGGCGGTCGAGCGCCTTGCGGACCGCATTGAGCAGGTCATCCCGCGTGAACGGTTTGCCCAGGAAGTCGGCCCCGGCTTGCAGGACGCCCCGCTCCATCACCTCATCATTGGTGTAGCCGGACATGAAGATGCGCCGCAGTCCCGGGCGCTGCTCGCCGAGCCTCTGCGCCAGTTCGTCGCCGGTCTGGCCGGGCATCATCACGTCCGTGATCAGAAGGTCGATGGCGCCGGGGAACTCCGCCGCCAGCGCGACCGCCTCTTCGGGCGTGGCCGCCGGCAGCACGGTGTACCCGGCTGCGATGAGGAACCTCCGCACCGTCGTCAGGATCGAGCGCTCATCCTCGCAGACCAGGATGGTGCCGCTTCGCGGTTGCGTCCCGCCGCAGGGCTCCGCCGCCGGGGGCGGGGCGGGCGACGCCAACTCGCCCCCGGCAATGCGGGGGAGCATTATACGGAATACGGAGCCCGACCCGGGCTCGGACTGGATACTGACGTATCCGTGCGCCTGCTTCACGATGCCGTACACGGTGGCCAACCCGAGCCCCGTGCCGTGCCCCACGCCCTTGGTGGTGAAGAACGGCTCAAAGAGGCGCTGCATCGTCGCCGGATCGATGCCGCACCCGTTGTCACGGCAGGCGAGGACGGCATAGGCCCCGGCGGGCGTTCCGGCGCCTTCGGGCGCCTCTGCCTCGGTTACCTCGACTGCGTAGGTCGATAGCACGATGCTGCCGGAGCCCGCGACCGCGTCCCGGGCGTTCACGACGAGGTTCATGACGACCTGGTCGAACTGCGCCGGGTCGATCATCACGACCAGGGGCTGGTCGCATGGCGCCCATGCCAGGCTGACCGTCGGACCGATCAGGCGGCGGAGCATCGACTGCATATCACCGACGATCTGGCTCAGGTCCGCGGGCTTCGGCGCGGTCACCTGCTTACGGGAGAAGGCCAGAAGCTGGCGCGTCAGGATCGTCGCCCGCCCGGCATCCTGGGCCAGAGCGTCAAGGTGCTCCCGGGCCGCGTGGTCGTCGGCCACATGGTCGCGGGCGAGGTCGACGGCGTGCACGATGCCGGTGAGCAGGTTGTTGAAGTCGTGGGCCACGCCGCCGGCCAGACGCCCCATGGCGTCCATCTTCTGCGCGTGGAGAAGCTGCGTCTCCATCTGCTCGCGCTGCTCCTCGGCCCGCTTGCGCTCGGCGATCTCCTCCTGAGCCTGCCGGTAGAGCTCGGCGTTGCTGAAGGCCACGGCGGCGGGGGCCGCCAGGGCCTGGAGAAGCTCCAGGTGCTCGGCCGCGTAGGCGTCCTGCTCCAGCGTGATCACCTGGATCACGCCGCGCACGGCTCCATCGAGGATCATCGGGACCATGAGCGCCGAACGCGGCAGCTGCTCGTCGGCCGGTCGCCCCTGATCCGTGGGGGTGACGCTTCCACTGTCGTCAATGAAGCAGACACTGCGGGTCTGCAGAAGGCGGGCGCGGTAGTCGTTGCTCAGGAGGGGCTCGCCGGTTCGGATCACATCGCTCTGGATGCTGCTCCCCTCGGCCCCCAGGGTCAGCGGCGGCAACGTGGCCGGGTCGAACTGGTGGCCCCCCAGCACGGCGAAGACGCACCGGATCGCCCCCTCCTGCTGCGAGTAGGAGGAGACGATGAACCCGTCGCACGCCATGTGCCGCTGCACCAGGCCATGCAGGCACCGGAGCACCTCATCTACATCCAGGGCCCGGCTCAACTGATGGCTCGCCTGGCTCAGCGCCATGAGGCGGCTCTGGCTTCGGCGCAGGGCCTCGCGGTCCATGTCCTGCTGGATCCGGGAGCGCAGGGCCTTGATGCCGTAGGCAATGTCCTCGGCCAGGCCCGCCAGCATCTCGGCCTCCCCGGGCTCCAGGGGCACATTCCCCTCGGCATTAATCATGAGCGCGCCGATCACCTCGCCGTCGACCTCGAGCGGCAGGGCGACGGCCGAGTCGCACTGGCGTCGCTCCTCGGTAGCGGAGCACGCGGCCGGCTCCTGCGGCATGGCCCAGGAGAAGACCGGCGCACCTGTGCTCAGCGCCTCGGCCGCCGGCCTGCAGCGGTGCAGGGCGAAAGACGGATCATCCAGGCAGCAGAAAGCGCATCCGGCATGGGCGACCGGTAGCCACGGACGCTCAGGGCTACCGTCGACGAGCCCGGCGCGAACGCCCTTGTATTCGCAACGCTCCGCGAG
>CAISJD010000114.1 GCA_903885605.1 uncultured Chthonomonas sp.
ATCCGCGATGCCATTTGACCGAACAACGACCGCAAAGATACACTGACCATCAGAGTGCTCCTCTCCTTCTGGATTGTCCCAACAACCCCTACGAAGAGCAGGAGCACTCTGGTCTGTTACACACTCCAATCATGCACTACATCCTGCCCCCAGGGCCATTGACAGAACCCGGCCTATACACTACATTGGGGGTGCCGTTACCACATCATCAGGAGGTGCGCCGTGCATTACTGCCCCAGATGCCGAACCGAGTACGAGCCGACCGTGGCGTCGTGCGCGGACTGCGACGTTCCGCTGGTCGTGAGCCTCCCGCCCGAGAACCTGGGCAAGGACCCGGTGATCGCCTTCCGCGCCGCCAGCGACGGCGAGGCCCGCACCGTGGCAGCCACGCTGCAGGCCGAGGGCATCCCTGCCTACGTCATGCCGCAGGATGTCTACCTGCCCGTGGGCGTGCTGGGCATGAACGACCCGCACCGCATCGTCCTGGTCCCCGCCGACGCCGCCGAACAGGCCGCCGCCGTCCTGGCCGAGCCGGCGATGGACCTGGCCGCCCTCGAAGAGGCCGAGATCGCCGGCGCCGAAGCCCCCGGCGAGATCGCCGAGTACGACCGCGACCTGACGGACGAGGAGACGGTGAGCGAGGGCGCCGACAGCTGAACGGGTGAACGGGTGTCAGGCAGCGGCCATACTGAGGGCATGAACTCCCGCATGTGCATCCGCCGCCGCCTGTTCGCCGCGCTGGCCTGCGTCCTGGCCGCGCCGGCGTCTGCCCAGCAGCGCCTCACCTACGACCTGGCGCCCTACGACCTCTGCAAGGCCAACTGGAGCTCCGCCAACTACCTGCAGGCCCTCTACAGCCCGCGGTGGAAGGCGGTCGCTTTCGCCCAGGACTGCTTCGGCGACCGCGACGGCCTGGGCGCGATCTACTTCGTCGATGACATGGGCCGGGTGATCCGCTCCTTCGTCGAGGAGGCCGAGCACGGCCCCGTCGCCCGCGTCGAGGCGGTGGCGGCCATGGCGCGCGGGCTTCTCGCCGCCGCCGTGCCCGGTTGCCCCGGCAGGTCCTTCTTCGTCATCGACGGCCGCAAGGCGATCTACCTCGCGCCGGAGAAGGGCGACCTCGGCCTCTTCTGGCTGCAGGACACATCGACGCCCATGTGCAAGCTCCGCGTGGAGCTGCGCCGAGCCGGCGGCGACTGGACCCCGGTTCGCTTCGACGACGCGCCCCGCCCGCCCGAGGCGTCGACCGCCGAGACCGTGCTGGCCGCCCGCGCATCCGGCGCCGAGGTCACGGTTCACAGCTTCTCCGGCGTGCTGGACCGGGCGCCCTTCGTCCGCGTGCGCTCCGCCGAGCCCGTCGATGTCCGCGTGGTCGCCACCGATCTGGGCGGCCCCCGCACCCTCCGCATCGGAGCGAAGCCTGCGCTGGAGGCCCGGCCGGCCGGGCTGTCAGACGCGCCCGCGGCCGAGGGCTACGCGCTGCTGCAGGTCGACTCCAAGCGCGACAACGCGGCCTCCGACAAGAAGGGCTGGGAGCGGGCCGACCTCTGGAACGCCCTCGACAGCGTGCTGATGCTCGCCTGCAAGCCGCGGACCGCCCGCCTCTCCGGCGACGCCGACGAACGGGCGTGGCGCCGGGTGAGCGCGTCCTGGACCGGCGTCCGCGAGGCCGAGCTGTACGTCTCGCCCTTCCTGGAGGTCGATCCCGCCCATGCGGGCTACGTCACCGCCGCGGCGAAGTCCGTGGCCGCCACAGGGCGCTATGGGCTGAAGCCCTACCTGCCGGTCCGCACCAGCAACGGCTTCTACGGCGGCGTGGTGGGGCTGGCTTCGGCCGCCGACCTGCTGGTGCGGCACAAGCATCCGCTCGCCTCGCGCGTCAAGGCCGCCGCGCTGGAGGCCTTCGGCGCCGTGCTGGACGCCGAGAAGCGCGGCTACCACGGCGTCTACGAGTACAACCTCATCGACGCGGCCCGCTCCCTGCGCCGCATCGCCCCGAAGGCGTTCGAGTACGACGCCTGGGTCCGCAAGTGGGCCGATCGCGACCTGGCACGCTGCCCCGAGGGCTGGGCCGCGCCGCCCTGGGCGGACACCGCGCTCCGTGCGGTGCGAGGCTGGCATACGGCCTGGCTCATCACCGGCGACCAGCGCTACCGCGACGCGGTCAGCCGCGCCATGGCCCAGTTCGACCTGCCCGCCGAGAAGCCTTACGACGCCTTCGTCTGGAAGGAGGGCCGGAACGCCTGGAACGGCTACGGGTGCACCGGCGCCGCCATGCTCCTGGGCCAGTGGGCGCAGCTGCGCGATCCGCGGGCCGAGCGGATGGTCTCCGGCGCGGGCAAGGGCTTCATGAGCGACTTCGGCTTCGTGCCCTACCTCACCTGGACCTGCGACGACCTGCTGCCCTACTACGTGGGCTACTCGCTCCCGGCGGTCTTCGGCCCGAGCGGCTACCCCGGCCCCCGCAAGCGACTGGGCCTGCAGGACTTCGTGGCGTACGACGCGGCGGGCAACGTCCGGAAGGTCGCGCCGCCGCCTTTCGCCCCCGGCCCGCAATGAGCACCGGGCCCGGCAGGGAGCAAGGCGGCCAATCTCTGGGAGCCTCCGGGGGACGAAGTCAAGGGCGCCGCACCCGCCTCTGTCTTTCGACTTTAGACTTTAGACTTTAGACTTTAGACTTTCGACTTTAGACTTTGCGCTCCCGCCGCCCTACCCGTCCACCGTCCGCATCACGGCCCGGTCCATGCTGAGCCAGATGCGCAGGGCGGTGGCCATGGCTCCGACGAAGATGCCGAAGTTCACCGCGCGGACCACCGCGTTGTTGGAGACGAAGAGCACCCAGGCCATGATCGTGGGGATCTGCATGCCGTGCGGCAGGTGCTGCGTGAGCCAGTTGCCCACCGGGACCTGGCCCAGCATGATCAGCATCGCCGACGCCGCCATGAGGCCGCCCTCCAGGTTGCGGATCTTGAAGGCGCGGTAGGCCGCCGAGACCAGGTAGCAGGCCAGCAGCGAGAACATGGCCGCGCCCAGGGGCTGGAAGAGCCCGGTGAAGAGCAGCTCGTATCCGCGCTTGCCCCACGTTCCCTGCAGGTCCGGGTGCATCCGGTCGTAGACCGTGAAGGCCGCCATGGCGCCCGCCGCCACGAAGAAGGCGACGCTCTCGGGCCAGCCCCGCTTCAGCTTGGCCACGCGCTTGCCGTGGAGCTGCCCCAGCCCGATGAGCCCCAGCCCGATGGCGAAGGCGCCCACCACCACCAGCAGGTCGTCCACCTGCGTCCGCGCGTCGGAGAGGTAGGTGCTGCGCGGCGCCGGGCCGGGCGCGACCAGCGGCTTCGGCCGTAGCTCCAGCCGTGCGGCGTCGAGGCCCCGGCGCAGGTCCATGGCCGCCTCGGCGATGTAGGGTGCAGTGCCGGGGGACGCGCTGGATTGCAGCGTCACAAAGAGCCGCGTGGCCTCGGCGGGCAGGCCCAGGTGCGCCCGCGCGTCGAGCAGCTTGAGACCCGCCGGCCAGGGCTCGGCCCACGCCACGTCGATCGGCGGACCCATCGGCGCGCCGGTGCCGGGGTCCAGCATGGCGGTCACGAGCTTGCGTTCGCCGCCGGTGCGGGCCAGCGTCATCCAGCCCCGGAAGCCCTCGGGCCAGCGGGCGACGGTGACGCTCTCCACGCTCCAGCCGGGCGGCGCGGTATAGACCGGGCCGGGGGACTTGCGCCAGGCCTCGCCGGTCTTCGACGTGGCGTAGCCGAGGCGGCCGATCTCGCCCTGCCGTCCCACGGTCCACATGCGCCAGAAGCGGTCCTTGACGTAGGGGTCCTGCACCTCCACGCGGTCGATGCCGGAGCTGTCCCATTCGCCGGTCTTCCCTCGGTCCAGCACGGCTCGCGGCGCGGGGACCCATCGGCCGTCCATGTCCCTCTCGGCCATGCAGACGCGCGGCGTCTTGTCGTCCCAGCCCAGCCCGATGTAGAAGAGCCGCGCGTCGCGCACCACGCAGGGAGCAGTGCATCCGCGGTAGTCGTCGCGGCGCAGGCGCGAGGGCGCGAGGAGGACGCGCGGGCCGGGCATCTCCGGCGTCGGGGCGAGGGGCGCCTCCATGAGGAGCGGCGGCTCGCCCTCGCGCAGGCCGGTGTAGCAGAGCGTGCGCGGCATCCAGGCGTTCAGGCGGCAGACGCCGGGCTGCGCGGCGCCGCTCCAGTCCGGCGAGCCGCCGATGCGCGGGGGCAGCAGGAACTCCAGCACGTAGTAGAGGCCCGCCAGGAAGGTGACGGCGACGATGGCCTTGCGCTTCATCCCTGGCCGCCCAGCAGGCCCACGAAGGGGGTGAAGCCGCCTCCGCCTCCGCCATGCAGCGAGGCCCAGAGCGCCACGCCCACGCCCACGAGGAGGAGGCCCACGATGGCCAGCTTGCCCAGGTCCTGCCCGGTGAGGCTCCCCAGCATGGTGGGCTCGCGGGAGAGGTAGGCGCCGGCGGCGTAGAGCTCCTCGCCGATGATGGTGTAGTCGCAGGCCGTGAGGAAGAAGGGGACCTGGAAGAAGCTGTCGGTGGCGGCCACCTGGATGGCGCCCACGCGCTGCCCGGTCTCGGCCAGCAGCAGCGACTCGAAGCCGTAGGAGCCGAAGTAGAAGGCCGCGCCCACGTTCTCCCGCTCCATGAGGCCCGTGACGGCGGCGGCGAAGGCGTTCTGGTCGCCGGAGAGGTAGAGCACGTCGTCGGGGTTGTAGAGCTCCGGCCGCCCCCTGGCCTCGTAGGTGTCGCGGACGGTGTCCTGGGCCACGGTGAAGAGCGGCGCGGCCGCGGTGGGCACGATGACGCGGATGCCGAACGAGGCGCACCGCTCCACGGCGTACTCCAGCACGGCGAGGCCCGCATAGGTCGACATGGCGCCCAGATCGCCGAACCCGGGGCTGAAGAGGATGGGCCGGCCCATCTCCGTGGCTCGCCCCAGGGCGTCGTCCAGATGGTCCAGCCCCGCGATGCGCCGCACAAAGATAGGCCGCCCCCGCCGCGCCGCGGCGATGCGGGCCAGGATGGCCCCGCAGAGGAACAGAAGCAGCACGGCAGCAGGCAGGGTGGCATGTTCCATGGTGGCGGTGTTAGGTTCGGCGGCGGCGAGGGGGAATCCTCTTGGGCGGCGGCGCGGGAATGCCCGGCGGCAAGCCGCGCCGCCGGCTGCATGGCCGTGAGCCCCAGACCGTCGGTCGAGTGCCTGTCCGCCGTCAGGCGGACAGGCGTATCGAGACCACGGTCGCGCGTGCCGGCGCGCCGCCGTGGCCGTGGCCCGGCAGCCAGGGCGCGCCGTGGTTTCGATACGGTCCGCGCGAACGGCTGCGCGGGCCTACTCAACCGACGGCTGTGCGCGTCGCACGGCCCTCGCGCAAGCCGCGTTGCCGATTTGAGTCGGGGTCCTTCACTTCGTTCAGGACGACGGCTGGGGCGCGCATGGCCCGCCGCCGCACCGCCTTTGCCGTCGTCCTGACGCGAAGCGGAAGGACCCCGACTCAAGCGACGCGCCTCCGCGTTGTGCGCGCCGCAGGGCCCTCGCGCAAGCCACGTTGCCGATGGAATCGGGGTCCTTCACTGCGTTCAGGACGACGGCTGGGGCGCGCATGGCCCGCCGCCGCACCGCCCTTGACGTCGTCCTGACGCGAAGCGGAAGGACCCCGACTCGAGCGACGCACCTCCACGTTGTGCGCGCCGCACGGCCCTCGCGCAAGCCACGTTGTCGATGGAATCGGGGTCCTTCACTGCGTTCAGGACGACGGCTGGGGAGCGCATGGCCCGCCGCCGCACCGCCTTTGACGTCGTCCTGACGCGAAGCGGAAGGACCCCGACTCGAGCGACGCACCTCCGCGTTGTGCGCGTCGCAGGGCCCTCGCGCAAGCCACGTTGCCGATGGAATCGGGG